>CAYPUM010000319.1:0-5036 GCA_964413545.1 uncultured Roseibacillus sp.
GGGGGGCGTCGTATTTGCTGCCGCTGGGCATGATCTGGATGGGGGTGGCGTGGGGGTTCATGCAGGCGCGATTCACATGGCGGACGTGGGCGGGTTTCGGGGTGTTGCTGGTGAGCGGGGCGAGCCTGCTGGGTGTGCAGCAGGAGCTTTTCGGGGGGTGGCCGGCCAAGTATGTGATTGTCGGGCCGGGCGGGGTGATCGGGCGGGGGTTGGGGGCGCTGGTTTTCAAGAACCTGCTCAACACGCTGGGCTCGGTCATTCTGTTGGGAACGGTTTATCTTGCGAGTTTGTTCCTGCTGCTCGGGGTGCATCCGGTCAGCTTCGTGAGGGGGACGTGCGCGTGGTTGATCGAGTCGTGGGGGGCGTGGCGCGAGAAGCGGGCCGCGAGGGAGGAGAAGCCGCGGAAGGCGTCGCGGCGGGAGAAGAAGCGGAGCCGGAGGAAGCCGGAGGCGCCGGTCCCGGAATACGAGGAGACCCTGGGGCCGAAGTATGAGCAGGACGAGATCGGGCAGGGGAGGCTGCCGTTGCGGGAGATTCCGGCGCCTCAGATCATCGACGCCACGCAGCGGGCGGCGCCCACGGTCGAGGCCGGGGCGAAGCCGTTCGAGCGCCGCAGGCCGAGGGAACACGCCGCGCTGAGCACGGAGGGATTCGAGGACTACGAGCTTCCGGGGTTCGACCTTCTCGCCTTCGGGAACGTGGAAGCGGTCCCGGGCGAGGATCAGAGCGAGGCGCTCCTGTTGACGCAGCGCCAGATCGTCGAGACGCTGCGCGCCTTCGGGGTGGATGTGACGCCGGGGGACATCACGCGGGGACCGACGATCACGCGCTACGAGGTGTACCCCAGCATCGGCCTGCGGGTGAGCCGGATCGCGCAACTGGAAGCGGACCTTGCGCGTGCAACGAAGGCGGAGCGCATCAACATCCTCGCTCCGATTCCCGGCAAGGACACGGTGGGCATCGAGATTGCGAATGACATGCGGCTGACGGTGGACTTGCGGGAACTGCTGCAGGACGACGAGTTTCGCAGTTCGAAGCGCCGGATTCCACTGGCGCTCGGGAAGGACGTTTACGGGCGGCCGGTGGTGGGCGACCTTGCGGCGATGCCGCACCTGTTGGTGGCGGGGGCCACCGGTTCGGGGAAGTCGGTTTGCATCAATGCGATCATATCGAGCATCCTGTTCAAGTTTGGTCCGGACGAGCTGCGTTTCATCATGATCGACCCGAAGGTGGTGGAGATGCAGATGTATTCGGAGCTTCCGCACCTTGTGGTGCCCGTCGTGACCGATTCCCGGAAGGTGGTGGGGGCGCTGAAGTGGTGCGTGAACGAGATGGAACGCCGCTACCGGATATTCGCGCAAGAGGGCGTCAGGAATTTCGACGCCTTCAACAACCGGGTCCGGCGGGAAGATTACGCGTTGGAAGTGGAGGCAGAAGGGGCCGCCGCGGAAGGGGGCGAGGAGGAAGCGGACCACGCCCACATCGAGGCCATCGCATCGGCACTCGAGAACGACGATCCCGGCCCGCTGGCGGCGCCTGCGGAGGAGACGGAGGACGCGGAGGAGATCCCGGACCGCTTTCCATATATTGTGGTGATCATCGACGAGCTGGCGGACCTGATGCAGACCGCGCCGGCGGAAGTGGAGATGTGCATCGCACGCATCGCCCAGAAGGCCCGGGCGGCGGGCATCCACCTGATCATCGCCACCCAGACGCCGCGGGCGGATGTCGTGACCGGGATCATCAAGGCCAACATCCCGAGCCGCATCGCCTTCCAGGTCTCCTCGGCCCTTGACAGCCGCGTCATCCTCGACACGAAAGGGGCGGAGAAGTTGGTGGGCAAGGGGGACATGCTCTTCCTGCCGCCGGGCTCGGCGAAGCTCGAACGGGCCCAGGGGGCATGGATCTCGGACGAGGAGGTCGAGGCCCTGGTGGAATTCTGCTCGAACCAGAGTGAGCAACGATTCGAGGAGAGCGTGCAGGCCAGCATCGAATCGGGCGCCGACGGGGAAGACGAGGAAGAGGAGGTCTCCGAGGCCGACGAGGAAATCCTGCAACGCTGCATGGAGGTCGTCATCCAGGAGCAGAAGGCGAGCACCTCGCTATTGCAGCGGCGGCTCCGGCTCGGCTACACCCGCGCCGCGCGCATGATCGACATTCTCGAACAGCGGGGCGTCGTCGGCCCGGCGGACGGCGCCAAACCCCGCGAGGTGCGCCTGAAAGCGGAGACGATCGAAGGATAAGCGCCCTTTTGGAGTGCGGCGGCAGAGTCCCGCTCCGCGGGACGGCGACGCCGCTTTCCCGATGATGAGAAGCCGGGGTTCCTGCGTCTTGGCGTGGGCCCGCACCAGCCTCCCTCCGACGATCGCTTGTGTCTCTCAAGAAGCTCCTCCCTCGCCCTTCGCCGTCTCTCGGGTGACACGTGGAATTTTCTGAACTCCTCGTATTCCGTCAATTCAGACTTCTCCTGTATCTTCCCGTCGAAGCTCCGTCAGCATCTTCACCCGCCGGTCGAGCCGGCCTTGGCCGGCCTGTTTCCTCCCGGCGGACGGGGAACTGCACGCCGGCCCGGAATCCTGAACCCCCGTTCCATCACGGGATCGATCCGGCTGCCTGATGGATTCAAGGGCGGCGTGAAGGCCCGGTCACTCACTGTGTTCCTTCAGGATCTGTTGGGCGAGGCGTTTCAGGTAGAGTGGGGCGGACTTGTCGTTCCGGATGCGGGTGGCCCACGAGCGGGGGACCTTGTCCAATCCGTCCATGTTGTTGAGGGCGTTGAGGGCGTATTGGACGGCATAGGAGTTGCCGCCGTTTTCGAGGCCGGCGAGGATGAGTTCGAGGGCTTCCTGTTGGCGTCCGAGGGCATGGAGGGCCTGGGCGGCGGCGACGCGGTTCACAAACCGGGGGTCGTTCGAGGCGGCGGTTTCGAGGGCGGGGGCGGCCTCGGCGGCCGGTTTGCCGAGGATGGCGCAACCCAGGAGTCCCCAGTAGCGTTTGACGGGGTCTTCGGATTTCATCGCCTTGCGGAGGGCGGGGAGGTTCGACGCCTTGCGGGCGCTGGCGAGGAAGGCGAGGTCGAGCGCGCCGCCATGGTCGAACTTCGCGCTTTGCGCGAACCCGGCGATGGTCCCGCTGCCGGCGAGTTCATCGAACATGGGCTCGGGGATGATGCCGGTGTCGCAGACCTTGGTCATGACGCCTTTCAGGGCGGCGCGCATGTCGCGGAGGCGGCCGGCGTGGGAGGGATCTCCGGCAAGATTATTCACCTCCCACGGGTCGTTGCGGGTGTCGTAGAGTTCCTCGACCGGCTGGGGGGTTTCCCAGAGGGCCTTGTGGTATCCGGTGAGTTTGCCCTCCCGCCAGGCCTTGCGCATGGCGACCCACGAAGGCATGCTGAACTGGTAGGAGCTGTAGGGGGCGGCGGGGAGGTGGGGGGTGAAGCGGCGATGGTATTTCCAGCGGCCGTCGGTGATGGCACGGCGCATGCCGTAGCTGGCCTCGTCGAAGCGGTCCCCGTAGAGGAAGACGAAGCCGCCGGGCGAAGGCTCGGCCCGGTGCTTCCCGAGGAAGGCGCGCCCCTGCATGTGGCCCGGCTTCTCGAGTCCGGCGAGTGAAAGCAGGGTGGGGGCGAGATCGACGAAGGCCACCGGTTCGGTCACCTTCCTGCCCTGCTTGAAGGGGGTGAGATGCTCCCATTTTTCCGGAACGTGCACGATCATGGGGACGCGGGTGCCGGTGTCTTCGAGGTAGCGTTTGCCGCGCGGGGTGGGGCCGCCATGGTCGGAGTAGTAGAAGACGATGGTGTCGCCGGCGAGGCCCGCCTTCCCGAGGTCGTCGAGGGCTTTTCCGATCTGCGCGTCGAGCCTTGTCAGGATGTCGTGGTATTTCGCGAAGTCGGAGCGCACCTCGGGGAGGCCGGGGAGACAGGGCGGGACGTTCACTTCGGAGGGATCGAGGCGGGTGGCGCCCCTGGCACGGAAGAGGCTGCTCTCGTGGGAGGTGGTGAAGTTGAAGATGGCGAAGAACGGTTTGCCGTCAGGGCGGTTCTTGTAGTGCGCCGTTCTCGAGCATTCGTCCCAGATGGCCTTGTCGTTTCCCTTGATGTTGTAGTCCGTCTTGCTGTTGTTGGTGCAGTAGTACCCGAGGTCGCGGAGGTAGGAGACGTAGGGTTTGTATGAGGGCGGGATGGCGTGCCGGCTGCGCATGTGCTGGGTTCCCTGGCTGGGGGCATGCACGCCGGTCAGGATGGTGGAGCGGGCCACCGCGCAGACCGGAGCGTTCGCGTAGGCGTTGGTGAACAGGACGCCGCGGGCCGCGAGGGCGTCGATCCGCGGGGTTTTCGCCTGTTCGTTGCCGTAGCAGCCGAGCCAGTGCGCGGCGTTGTCCTCGGAGGTGATCCAAAGGATGTTGGGGAGGCCGGCCCCGCGCAGGGTGGGGAGAACCGCAAACAGGGCAACGAGGAGGAGTCGCGTTTTCATCGGTCTCAATTCTTCTGGTCCCAGAGGGTATAAGGGTCTTTGAGACGTTCCATTTCTTGGGAGAGGAGCTTTTCGAGGTCCTTGCGGATCGCGGCATATTCCGGATTGCCGGCAAGATTGACCTGATAGGGTTCGGGTTTGTGGCCGGTCATGGCGACCACCTTCGGATCATGGTGCCCGGCGAGGAGTTCGAGGGGATTGCGTTCGAGGTCGAAGAGTTGGGTCTTTTGCACCTTGCCTTCGAGGACATCGTATTTGATGAGCTTGTAGTGTCCGGTCTTGATGGCGCGCATGCCGGGCTTGGTGCCCCCGGCGTAGACGCCGTAGACGTGGTCACGGTGCCGCTCGGACCTCCCTTCGAGGACGGGGCGGAAGCTCCGGCCCTGGGCGGCCTCGGGGATGGCGATCCCGGCGAGGTCGCAGAAGGTGGGAAGGACGTCGAGAAGGTAAATCATGGCGGTGGTGCTGGAACGGGGCTTGATGCCGGGGCCGCGGGCGAGGAAGGGGACGCGCCAGGTGTGCTCGTAGAGGTTCTGCTTGCCTTGCAGGCCGTGGCGG
>CAYPUM010000320.1:0-5036 GCA_964413545.1 uncultured Roseibacillus sp.
GCGGTTCCCTTCCACCCCGACGGGAATGATCCGCACGTCGATCAGGATTTCCGTCGCTTGATGGCCCGCCTCATCGACGAAAAAATCGTCCGGGGAGATCAGGCGACGGTCCGCCCCGAGGGCGAGGTGGAGCGCCCGCAGGAACGAGGTCTTGCCGGAATTGTTCATGCCGACCAGCAGGCAGGTGTCTCCCAACTCCACCTCGACATTCCGCAGCGAGCGGAAATGACGGATGCGGACGGCATCGATACGGATGCCGCTGTATTGTGGGGTGGCAGGGGCTGGTGCGGGCATGGTTCTAGGTCATCAGGCTTGGTCGTTGCGGAGGCGGCCGACGAGGATGCGGGCGGCTTCGGAGTCTTCTTGCCACTCGGCCATGCCTTCGGCGTTGCCGAGGGCGGCGAGCCATTCGAGGAGTCCGATGAAGCGCTCGCGGCGCTGCCAGTAGCTCTGGCCAAAGGTGTCCCTCAGATACTGACGCCCGGGCTCGGGATCGTGGTCGGCAGCGGTGGTTTCGCGGATGGCGAAGAGAAGGTGCCGCAGCGGCGAGGCGGCGAAGGGGTGCGGGGCGCCGGAGGCGGCGCGGCCGCGACCACGGCCAGTGAGGGCGACGGCGTCCTCGACGCCGCCGACGGGGGCGAGGTGGCCACCGGCGAAGCCCGACGCGGTGTGCATGCGGGCACCGTTGGCCTTGTCGCTCTTGAGGAGCGGGCGGATGTCGGTGACGCCGAAGCCGCGGGCGAGTTCCTCATACATGCCCTTGCGGCGCTCGCCGCGGCTCTCGATGTCGAGGGCGCGGAGGTAGTAACGCTCGACCAGCGAGAGGTCGCGCCAGTAGTTGCCCAAGCCTCCGGGGACGAGGGTGTCGCAGGCGATCTCGATGGCGCGCTCGATGACGACCTGGAAGTCGCTCTTCGTGTTCTTGTCGCGGACGGCGAAGACCTCGTGCTCGACGTCACGGCCGTCGAGGGTGGCGTATTGGGTGAGCACCTTGAGGGCGGCGGCGTAGGCGGCGAGCTGGTAGTCGGCGTCGTTGAAGTTCGGCTCGCCGTCCTCGTCGAGCGCCTGCATCGAGGCGATCTGGCGGCGGACCTCGTCCTCGACCAGCGGGTAGACCTCGTCGAGGAAGCCGGGCTCGGGCGAGGTGCGCTTGCGCAGCACCATGCAGACGGTGCCGGTGACGTAGTTGCCCTTCTTGATGCCAACAGCCTCGGTCTCGGTGCTGATGGTCCACGCGGCGGTGGCCTTGAGGCCGGCGGCCCAGAGGATCATGCCGAGGCCGGCCCAGACCGCCGGATTCTGGTGGGTGAACTGCACCATCTGCAGGCCGTTGTCCGGCATGTGGCATGCGAGGTTCTTGTAGATGTCCACCATCGAGCGGCGGAAGTCCTCGCCGTCGCCGCGAACGGCGAGTTCGGCGCGGGCGTCGAGCGTCCACTCGGGGAAGGCCTTGGCGAGCTGCTTGTCCTGCCAGGCGAGGAAGAAGTCGCCGAGTTCGTGGTAGTTGACCGCGTCGGCGTAGGGCGGGTCGGTGACCCAGAGGTCGCAGGTCTCGCGGAGGTCGCGGGCGTCAATTTGAATCACGGTGCCATGATCTGAGATCGCCCGCTCATCCCATGCGCTCGAAATCGGGAATGTATCCACAAGCTTGGTAAAACCTCTGCCCGCGTAGTTGAAATGACAGTTGAGGGCTTGGTTGTAGAACACCTGATTCCCCTTTTCGTTAGTTGCGTGAAACATCCAAGCGCTTAGCCGGGCGTTCCAATCTGCGATCCTCCCCAACCCCAACAAGCACCCCACCTGCGCCTCCTTCGAGGTCGCGAGCTTGGCGGAAGTCTCGGCGAGGAGTCCGTGGGTGAGCAACTGGCGCGGGGTGAAGAGGTGGTGCCAGTGGGTCCAGCCGCGGGTGCGGATCGGTTCTTCGGTTTTGTCGCCGCCTTCCGGGATCGGCTTCGACGGGATGAAGCCCTCGCGCTGCCAGGCGGCGAAGCGTTCGCGGAGGAGATCGAGCGCCTTGGCTTCGCGGGCGAGGTCGGCCTCGTCCGGGGCGGCGTAGCGGCGCACTTCCTTGGTCTTGCCGTTCTTGGTCACCGTCTTGACCCAGCGGATGCAGTAGAGGCGCTCCTGGAAGACATCGCCGGGGCGGGGCACGAGGTCGTCGTTGGTCCAGCGGCGCAGGCCTTCCGCGCCGCGCAGGGACTCGACCGACCACGACCGCTCGGGGTCGAAGGGGTCGATGACGCGGCTGTTGGCGACGGTGGCGTCCTTGCCCGCCTTGTAGGCTTTTACCTCGTCGGCCGAGACGGTGACGATCTCCGGGCGGAGGCGGCCGGCGCCGGGGTCGCGGTGCCATTTGCAGACGACCTTCGATTTTTCGCCGACCAGCCAGCTCGGGGCGAGCGGGATGAAGTAGTCGCAGCCCTCCGGCTTGACCTCGACGCAGTAGAGGAAGGCGTCGGCGCGCTCGCCCTGTTCGTTGTGCTCGATGCCCCATTCGGTGACCTGCTTGTCCGCCGCGGCAAGGGCCTCGGCTTGGACGCGCATGACCTCCTCCTGCACTTCGCGGCCGCCGCCGAGGAGGTTGAGGCTGGCCCAAGTGAGCAGGCCGGCCACGGGGTTGAGGTCGGAGCCGAACGCCTCGCAGCCGATGCGGGCCGCCTCGAAGGGGATGGAGCCGCCGCCGCAGAAGGCATCGCCGACGCGCGGTGTGTGGCCGAAGACGCGTTGGCCGAGCTGCTCGACCAGTTCCGGCAGGCTGGCGGCGGTGGTGCCGAGGTGGGCGTTGATTTCCTTCCACGCCTCCGGGGTCGGCCCCTCGATGTTCTCCGGGCGGTCGCAGTGGCGGATGCGCTCGGCGTAGGGCAGGGCCTCGTATTCCTCCCGGTCGGGGACCGGGCGGCGGCGCTGGTCGTCGAGCGCCTTGCGCCCCTCGGCGTCGAGGTTTTGCCAGATGCGGGCGCAGACCTCCTCCTTTGCCTCGTCGGTGAGGCCGCGCAGCCAGCCGCGGGCGGTGAAATACTCCTCCCGGATGTCGGGCGGGGCGGCCTCGAGCCACGCAGCGACCGGGATTTCGCCCTTCTGCCGCTGCCAGGCGCCGTCGTCGTCCATGGTGAGGATCTTGAGGAAGATCTCGCGGTCGCGCTTCGGGTCGCCCGAGGCGGGCATGAGCATGCCGAGGATGGAGGCGCGGACGAGGATGAGCGGTTTGCGGCCCCACCATTTTCCGAGGCGGGTGAGGGTCTGGCCGTTGTTCGCCTTGCGCTCCTTGTAGGCCTCGGCGGAGAGGCGGGCGATGGGGAACTGGGTTTCGATGAAGGAGGGCACTTTCGAAGAATTAGGGATGAAGGCGGATGGATGAAGGATCAAGGATAGAGCGGGCGTGCGTTGCGATGGTTTCTCGGGTCGGGTACCCACCATGAGGCAATATGGACGCCTTCACGCCTGAGTTTCTTGAGGATCGGTCCGGCGTGTTGAGGAGTGACCCCATGCAAGAAGCAGAGCTCCAGAACATCCATCTCGTCACGGAGCAGCACGGCGCGAATCCACTCCTCCAGTTCTTGCTCGAAGACTTCGACTTTCTTGGGCGTGCTTGCGAATGGCATCAGCAGGTTGCTCTCACCGAAGATCCCCTCGCGTTCGACGTCGAAGTTGGCGCTGCCATTGACACCGTCCAGTTCCCAGGCCGATTTGAGGAACTTGGCCATGCCGAGCGGGTGGGCGGAGCCGAAGACGACGCCGTAGATGTTGGAGCCCGATTTGAGCGTGAACTCCCCAAGATAATAGCGCAGGTCGGGCGGGAGGCGCTCCCGGAATGCCTTGAGTGCGGCCCGGTGAGCGAGGTGCCAGGCCTCGGGCCGATGATCGACTTGGTAGCGCTGCACCTCCGGCAGGGAATGGAAGCGCTGGAACCACGAGGAAGAAACGAATGCGAGGAAATCGGTGGTCGGGCAGCGGACGATGGCATCGAAAGTGGCATCAAGGTGTTTGACGCCGTACTGATCGACCACGAGAAGGTTGGCGGCCCCACGGCGGGACAGGCGGGGCAGAAGGGTTTGGAAGCGCTTTTCGAACGACAGATCCACCACGTCCAACTCCACGGGCAGCTTGTCGAAGCCATCCGCGGTGATGCGTTCCCTGAGGCGGACGATTTTCGCCGCGGAGACGTCGGAGAGGAACACGCGAACCTGGACCGGCCTCTGGGCGATAAGACCCCGGAATTCCCGAATGACGGACAGCAGGCGGAGGGCGCTGCCGGGCGTGCCCTCACTGTCGGCCCCGCTGCCGCTGAAGAAGTCGCAGAGGTTGATCTCCGGATAGGCGATGCGCTCCCCGAGGAAGACGGGCAGCCATTCGCGAGCATAGCGCTCGAAGAGATCGAGCTTGGTGCGCGTCGCCTCATTGAAGGGTTTGTCGTCGATTTCCTCGCGGGGCATGATGGGAGAAAATGGGATCACACGAGGGCGGCCCATTGCCGGGCGGCGCGTTGCCTTTCGGGTTTTGCCGGCACCGACCGTGGGGTCATGGTGGGGAACTCGTCGTAGGTGCGGCGGTCAAGTTCTCGCCCGTGTTTGGACTTTTGGAACCCGCCCCACTGCTTGAAGAAGAAGGGAACGCCGGCGGTGGCACAGAGGTCACGAATGCGGATCACCCAATCGCGATGGAGGGGGCGGGCGCGCGGGCCGCTCTCCCCACCCACGATCACCCAGTCAATCCCGCTGAGGTCAAATTCTCCGAGATCTTCGAGCAAGGGTTCGATGGAGAGAAACTTCATGGCGGCGCCGGAGTCGCGCAGTTTGTCGATCCGGGGGAGACCGTGGCGGCGGTTCTCGACACTGACGCCCCACCAGATATGGCTGCATTTCGCCGCTGGCCGCAAGGGTCCGGCGAGTAGCCGCAGCATGCGGTCTGGACGTTTCGTGAGCACTTGGTAGGTGTGCCAGTCAGCGGCCCGCATAACGGCGGCCACCCGACGGATGTAGTCGTCGGACACCCCCTGGTGGAACAGGTCGCTCATGGAGTTGACGAAGACTCGCCGA
>CAYPUM010000321.1:0-5034 GCA_964413545.1 uncultured Roseibacillus sp.
CGTTCAAGATGGTGGCGGCGGCGGGGGCTTTGGACGCGGGGCTGGTGACTCCGGAGACGGAGGTCAATTGTTACTGGGGGTATCGAAGTATGGGGGCGTACGGGGTTCCGGACCATCACCCCTACGGGATGCTGACGGTGGAGCAGGTTTTGCAGAAGTCGAGCAACACGGGGGCGTTCGAGCTGGCGTTGCGGCTGGGGCGGCATCGGTTCGTGGAATACCTGAAGGCCTTCGGGTTCACGGAGAAGACGGGGCTGGGGTTGGCGGGCGAGGAGGCCGGGATGCTGGCGGACCCCTCGAACGCGGTGAACTTCTCGCGGATGAGTTACGGGTACGGGGTGGCGGTGACACCGTTGCAGGTGGCCTGCGCATACGCGGCGCTGGGAAACGGCGGGGTCCGGATGACGCCCCGGCTGGTCAAGGCGGTGGTGGCGAACGACGGAACGGTGGTGGAACGGTATGAGCCGCGGGTCGTGAAGCGGGTGGTCTCGGAGACCACGGCGCGGCGGATGCTGGCGGCGCTGGCGATGGTGGTGGACCCGAAGGGGACCGCGAAGCGGGCGAAGGTGCCGGGGTTCCGGGCGGCGGGGAAGACGGGGACGTCCGAGAAGCTGCGGGAGGGGGGCGGCGGGTATTGCGCGGACCGCTTCGTGGTATCCTTTGCGGGGCTCCTGCCGGCGGAGAAGCCGGCGTTTGTCTGTGTGGTGGTGATCGACGACCCCCGGACCGAGGAGGTGAAACGGTATGGCGGAACGATTGCGGCGCCGGTCTTTGCGAGGATCGCGGAACGCACCGCGGCCTACCTGAACCTTGTTCCGACGGAGCCGGTCGAAGAGGAGGAACTGCTGGCGGCCGAGGCGCGACAACCATGATCTTGAAGGACCTGATCGCCGAGCTTCCGGGGGCGGCCCTGACGGGGCCGGCGGAGGCGGAGGTGCGGGGTGTCGGGGAGGACGGCGGGCGGGTGGGGGCGGGGGACGTCTTCGTGGCGGTGCGGGGGGGCAAGGCTGACGGGCATGACCATTTGCCGCAGGTGTTCGAGGCCGGGGCGGCGGCGGTGGTGAGCGAGCGCCCGGTGGCGGGGGATCTCCCGCGCGGGGCGGCCTGGGTGACGGTGCCGGATGCCCGGGAGGCGCTGGCGATTCTGAGCGGGGCGTGGTTCGGGCATCCTTCCCGGGAGATGCGGGTGGCGGGGGTGACGGGGACGAACGGGAAGACGACCACGGCGTTTCTGCTGCACTTTGTGATGAAGGAGACGCTGCACCGGGCGGGGTTGATGGGGACGGTGCTGTTCGACGACGGCCGGGAGCGGACGGGGGCGAGTCACACCACTCCGGGCGCTCCGGAGTTGCAGGAGTTGCTGGGGCGGATGCGCGACAACGGCTGCCGGGGCGCGGTCCTTGAAGTCTCGTCGCATGGTCTCGATCAGAAGCGCACCGCGGGGGTGGCATTTGATGCGGCGGTCTTCACGAACCTGACGCGGGATCACCTCGACTACCACGGGACGATGGACCGGTATTTCGCCTCGAAGCGCCGCTTGTTCGAGCAGGTGGCCGGCGATCCGCAAGGCAAGTCGCCGCGGGCGGTGGTGAACCTCGACGATCGATACGGCGAGATGATTGCGCGGGATTTCAAGGATCGCCTGAAGGTGACGACCTACGGATTCGGGGCGCGGTGTGATTTCCGGGCGGGACGGGTCAGGCAGGGCGAGCGTGGGACGGAGTTTCAGTTGCTGACCGAGGGGCGATCCTTCCTTGTGCGTTGTCCGTTGATCGGGCGGTTCAACGTTTACAATGCCCTTGCGGTGTTGGGGGCGGCGGCGGCGATGCGGATTTCGATGCGGGAGGCGGTGGCGGCCCTTGCGGGGGCGCCGCAGGTTCCGGGGCGCCTTGAACTGGTGGGCGCGGCGCGGGGGTTGTCGGTTTACGTCGACTACGCCCACACTCCGGACGCGCTTGAGAACGCGGGCCGCACGCTGCGGGAACTCGAGCCGGAGCGGTTGGTGATCGTGTTCGGCTGCGGTGGGGACCGGGACCGTGAGAAGCGTCCGCTGATGGGGCGGGCGGCCGGGCGTCACGGCGACCGATGCATTGTGACCTCGGACAATCCGCGCTCCGAGGATCCGGCGGCGGTCATCAGGGAGATCGAGGCGGGTCTCGAGAAGGGGCGCTACGAGACCATTGTCGAGCGCGAGGACGCGATCCGGGAAGCGGTCTTGAGGGGCCGGGAAGGGGACGTGGTCCTGATCGCGGGAAAAGGGCACGAGGACTATCAGGAGTTTGCGGACCGGAGGATACCATTCGACGATCGCAAGAAGGCGCGGATGGCCCTCGAGGAGCGAAGAACGAGACGGGAATAGAGGAATGAACACCTACGACATTCGGACAATCTGCGACGCGATGGGGGGACGGCTGGAGTCGGGGCCGGACGCGGGGCTGATCACGGCCGGGGTTTCGACGGACACGCGCACGATCGAAGCCGGGTCGTTGTTCGTGGCCTTGAAGGGGGAACGGTTCGATGGGCACGACTTCCTGTCCGAGGCGCTTGGGAAAGGGGCGGCGGGGGTGGTGGTGAGCCGGCCCCCCGAGGCGGCGGCGGGGGGCTCGGCGGCGGTGATCGTCGTTGCGGACACCCTCCTTGCCCTGCAGCGGCTGGCGCGCTGGTACCGGCGGCAACTGGACGTGGTGGTGGTGGGCATCACCGGATCCAACGGGAAGACCAGTACCAAAGACCTGACGGCTTCCGTGCTGCGGCAGCGCTATGCGGTGCACGCCACCGCGGGCAACTTCAACAACCACATCGGTCTTCCGCTGACGATCCTTGCGGCGGATGACGAGGACGAGCTTCTGGTGCTGGAGATGGGGATGAATCATCCCGGCGAGATCGCGCTTCTGTGCGAGATCGGGCGGCCGCACCTTGGCGTGATCACCAACATCGGCCTTGCGCACCTTGAGCACATGGGGAGCCGGGAGGCGATTGCGGAAGAGAAGGGGGCGTTGGCGCGGTTCCTGCCGGAGGTGGGAACGCTGGTGCTGCCGGTGAACTGCGAATTTGCGGACTACCTGCGCTCGCGGACCGCGGCACGGACGGTGCTCGTGGGAAACTCGCGGGGGGAGGTGCGGGCCGAAGAGCTGGAGTTGACGGCGGATGGCTCGCGGTTCGAGTTGGTGGTGGAAGAGGCGGCAAGGTTGCCGGTGAGACTGCCGGCGGCGGGGCGGCACATGGTGACCAACGCCCTGATGGCGGCCGCGATCGGGCAGTTGCTGGGCTTGCGGCCCGAAGAGCTGGTCCGGGGGCTCGAACAGGCGAAGCTCACCGGGGGGCGGCTGCGGCGCTACGGGGCGGGTGGTATCACGGTTTTTGACGACACCTACAACGCCAATCCCGGCTCGGTGTTGGCGGCGGTCGAAGCCCTTGCGGGGCAGGAGATCGCGAACGGCGGCGAGAAGATCATCGTGTTGGGGGCGATGGCGGAGCTGGGGCGGCAGGCGGAGGATCTGCACCGGCAGGTGGGGAGCGAAGCGGCGAAACAGGGGTTGCGGGTGGTGAGCGTCGGCGCGGCGGCGGCGGGGATTGCGCGGGGGGCGCGGGAGGCGGGCCGGGAGGACGCCCGGCATTTTGACGACCCCGGGGAAGCGGCGAAGTGGCTGGAAGGCGAGGTGCGGGCCGGGGACCGGGTTCTTTTCAAGGGGAGCCGGACGGCGCGGATGGAGGAGCTGATGCACAGGGTTTTTCCGGAAGACTGATGCTGTATTGGATTTACGAGATTTGGAAGCGGGCTTTGGAAGAGGGGGAGACCTGGGCGCACGCCTTCCGGTTCCTGAATCTTTTTGGTTACATCACGCCGCGGGCGGGGTTGGCGACCCTCATGTCGTTTCTTCTGACGCTGTTCATCGGGCCGCGGGTGATCCGCAGGCTGATTTCGATGAAGGTCGGGCAGCCGATCCGGACGGCGGAGGAAGTGCACAAGCTGGCGGAACTGCACGGGGGCAAGGCGGGCACGCCGACCATGGGGGGGGTGTTGATTCTGGGGATGGTGCTGGTCTCGGTCTTGATTTGCGGGCGGCCGCTGAATCCCTTCGTGGCGGTCTGCATGTGCGTGATGCTGGCGCTGGGGTTGCTGGGGTTTGTGGACGACTACGCGAAGGTGGTGAAGAAGAACTCGGCGGGGGTGAGCGCGCGGCAGAAGCTGGCGTGGCAGTTTGTGATTGCGGGCGTGGCGGCGTGTTTCGTGTTTTTCAAGCCGGAGGTTTCGGGGTTGGACCTCGCGACGGGCGAGCCGGGGGCGATGAAGGGGTTTCACCTGAAGGTGGAGGGCGAGACGGCGCGCTTTCCGATCAGTTCGCTGAGCTTTCCGCTCCTGAAGAAGCCGATCTTCGAGCTCTCGTGGTTCGCGATTCCGTTCTTCATGCTGATCATCGTGGGATGCTCGAACGCGGTCAATCTGACGGACGGATTGGACGGCTTGGCGACGGGGTGCACGATCACGGTGTCGCTGGCGTATGCGGTGTTGGCGTATCTGGCGGGGCGGTACGATTTCGGGTTCGAATACCTGAAGATACCCTTCAACCCGCTTCTGGGGGAGCTGACGGTGTTTCTGATGGCGCTGGTGGGGGCCGGGATGGGGTTTCTGTGGTTCAACTGTCACCCTGCGAAAGTCTTCATGGGGGACACCGGCTCGTTGGGGATCGGCGGGGGCTTGGCGACGGCGGCGATCTGCACGAAGCAGGAGTTGCTGCTGGTGGTGATCGGGGGGGTGTTCGTGATGGAGGCGATGTCGGTGATTTTGCAGGTGGCGAGTTTCAAGACGCGGGGCAAGCGGATCTTTGCAATGTCGCCGGTGCATCATCATTTCGAATTGCGGGGGTGGCACGAGAGTCAGGTGATCATCCGGTTCTGGATCTTGTCGATCATGTTTGCGTTGGCGGGGTTGTCCTTGCTGAAAGTGTTGTGATGGAGCTGGCGGGGCAGAAGGTGGCGGTGTTGGGCGCCGGGCGGAGCGGCCGGGCGGCGGCGCCGTTGGCGCTGCGGCTC
>CAYPUM010000322.1:0-4998 GCA_964413545.1 uncultured Roseibacillus sp.
ACACTTCCGGAAGCCGGCCGGGGTCAAGCCAGTCGCGCCGGAGGAAGAATCCCTCAACGCAGCGGGAAGCAATGACCGGTTCCCCAGCGGCAAACTCGACGAGCAAATCCCCCTCCCGGGCATAAAACCGGTGGGCGGGCGATTCGGGGTCGAGAATCCATCTGCAAGGCTGAAATCACTGGCAATCTCCCGCCAAGAGGCTTTGTTCGGTGCGCCTCCTTCCCGGTTCATGCGCAATCTGATTCTCACTCTCCGGCACCTGGTCCAGGAAGCGGCGGTCGCGTCCTCGCCCCGCAAGCGGGCCGGCGTGATCGTTTCGGGGGTGAAAGCCGCGATGGGGGTGGGGGTGTGCAGCCTTTACCTCGCCGACGAGGAAGGCGCCCTGATCCTCGTCGCCACCGACGGCCTCAACCCGGAATCGGTCGGGGAAATCCGGCTCGAACCCGGCGAGGGGCTCGTCGGCCTGATCGCCAGCTCCCAGCACCCGCTCAACCTCGAAAGCGCCGGCGCCCACCCGAAATACCGCTACTTTCCCGAAACCGGCGAGGAACGTTTCGAGGCCTTCCTCGGCGCCCCGGTCGTCCACGGCGGCATGCTCGTCGGCGTCCTCGTCGTCGAGCAGCATGCCCGGCGAAAGTTCAGTGAAGAGGAGGAGTCCTTCCTCGTCACGGTGGCCGCCAACCTCGGAGCGCTTCACCCCTCCGATTTCGCCCTCGAGGACAGCCTCCCCGCCGAAGCCGGCGCCGGACGGCCCGCCCGCCGCCTCAAGGGCGTCCGCGGAGCGCCCGGGGTCGGGATCGGCCGCCTCGTCTTCACTTCCGACGGCACCGACCTCATGAGCGTCTCCGATATCGAGGTCCGCGACCCCGACGCCGAACTGGATCGCTTCCGCCGGGCGGTGGCCGCCACCCGCGACGACCTCGCCGCCGGCCGCCGCAAACTCGCCGAAAGCCTCTCCTCCGAAGTCGCCGACGTCTTCGAGGTCTACCAGATGCTCCTCGACAGCACCGAATTCTCCGGCGCCGTCGAGCAGCGTATCATCGCCGGAAACTCCGCCACCGGCGCCCTCCGGTCGGTCGTCAGCAATTACGCCGACCAGTTCGAACAGATCGACGATGCATATCTCCGCGCCCGCGGCGAGGATATCCGCAACCTCGGCAAAAGCGTCTACGCCCACCTCCGCCAAGTCTCGCCCGCTCCCGTCGCCGACGACGAACAGATCGTCCTCGCCGGAGCGCTCGTCGGCATCGCCGACATCGCCGCCCACCCGCCGTCGCGCCTCGCCGGAATCGTCTCGGTGGAAGGCTCCAGCCTCTCCCACACCGCCGTCCTCGCCCGCGCCCTCGGCCTCCCCGCCGTGATGGGCGTCGAGCACCTCGGCCACTTCCAGGAAGACGAGACCGTCATCGTCGATGGATACCAGGGACAGGTGCTCCTCTCGCCGCCCCAGGCCGTCCGAGACGAGTTCGCCCGTCTCATCGACTTCGAACACTCGCTCCTCGAGGAACTTGCAAGGCTCCGCGACCTCCCCGCCGTCACGCCCGACGGCGCTCGCGTCAACCTCTACGTCAATACCGGCCTGCTCGCCGACATGACGCCGGGACTCACCCACGGGGCCGAGGGGATCGGCCTCTTCCGCTCCGAAACGCCCTTCCTCGTCCGCGAGTCGTTCCCATCCGAGGACGAACAGCTCGAGGTCTACCGGACCGTCGTCCAGACCTACAAGGGAATGCCGGTCTACATGCGAACCCTCGACATCGGATCCGACAAGCCCCTGCCTTACTACCCGGTCAAGGAGGAAAACCCCGCCCTTGGCTGGCGCGGGGTGCGCTTCATGCTCGACCACTCCGACCTCTTCATCACCCAGCTCCGCGCCATGTTGCGCGCCTCCGCCGGATCCGACAGCCTCCACCTCATGCTCCCCATGGCCGGCGCCGTCGCGGAGGTCGAAACCTTCCTCGCCCTCCTCGATAGCGCCCGCGCCCAGCTCGCCGAGGAGGGCCTGACCGTCCCGCGCCCCAAGGCCGGCATCATGGCCGAAGTCCCCTCGATCATCCCCCTCCTCCCGTTCCTTGCCGGCAGGATCGACTTCGTCTCGATCGGCTCCAACGACCTCAGCCAGTACATCCTCGCCGTCGATCGCAATAATGCCCGCGTCACCGATCTCTTCGACCACCTCCACCCCGCCGTGCTGCTCGCCGTGCAGGAGATCGTCCGCCGCTGCCACGACCTCCGCATCCCCGTCGGCCTCTGCGGCGAGATGGCCGCCGACCCCTGCGCCGCCGTCCTCCTCCTCGGCATGGGCATCAAAACCCTCAGCCTTGCCGCCACCAGCATCCCGAAGATCAAGTGGCTCATCCGCACCGTCTCCCAATCCGCCGCCCGCGAGCAACTCGACCTCGCCCTCCGTTCCCCCCACCCCGCCGCCATCCGCAGCCAGCTCCGCTCCTTCCTCATCTACCACGGCCTCGAAAAACTCCTCGAACCCGGAAGCAACCGGTAATCTTTCGATCCTTCGAGGCATGAAGCCCACCCGGATGACGCCCTCGCCGCAAGAAATGCGTGGAAATCTGACAAAATTGACCCAACCGCTCCAGAACCCTTAAATCGTGATGGAAAAACGCCGAAAAATGGATTTCTTATCCCCGCCCCGCGGCATGCCGGTCCACCCCCCGCGGACCGCCCCCGGGTCACCCTCCCGTCGAACCATGCGCCCGTCCGGACTCCCTGCCCCCCAAGGCCTCTACGATCCCGCCCGCGAGCATGACTCCTGCGGCGTCGGTTTCCTCTGCCATCTCAAGGGAAAACCTTCCCACGACATCGTGCAGGGAGCACTCGAAATGTGCCACAACATGGACCACCGCGGCGCCTGCGGGTGCGATCCCGCCACCGGCGACGGCGCCGGCCTCTTCCTGCAGCTCCCGCACAAGTTCTTCGCATCCGTCGCGCCCGAGGCCGGCATCAAACTGCCGGCCGCCGGCCAATACGCCGTCGGATTCGTCTACCTCTCCCCCGACGAGAACGAGTGCCGGGCCGCCATGGACCACTACGAGGAGGTCGTCCGTTCCGAAGGACAGACCCTTCTGGGCTGGCGCGATGTCCCTGTCAGAAACGCCATGCTCGGCAAGGCCTCCGGCGCCTGCGAGCCGCGCATGAAGCAGGCCTTCATCGGCCGCAACCCCGCCCTGACCGACGATCAGGACTTCGAGCGGAAGCTCTATGTCATCCGGCGCCTGACCTCGGACGCCATCCGGTACCGCGGCCTCCCCGGCGGCGAGCACTTCTACCATGCCAGCCTCTCGGCCCGCACCATCATCTACAAGGGGATGCTGACCACCGGCCAACTCGCGGACTACTTCCCCGACCTTTCCCACCCGGACATGGAGTCCGCCATGGCCCTCGTGCACTCCCGCTTCAGCACCAACACCTTCCCAAGCTGGCCGCGCGCCCAGCCGTTCCGCTACATGTGCCACAACGGCGAGATCAACACCATGCGCGGCAACGTCAACTGGATGCACGCCCGCCAACAACTGCTCGACAGCGGCGTGCTCGGACCGGACCTCGAGAAGCTCCTCCCCATCATCCGCGACGACGGGTCCGACTCCGCCATGTTCGACAACTGCCTCGAGTTCCTCGTGCTCTCCGGCCGCAGCCTGCCGCACGCCGTCATGATGATGATCCCCGAGCCATGGGAGAACCACCGCCACATGACCCCTTCGAAGCAGGCCTTCTACGAATACCATGCCTGCCTCATGGAGCCGTGGGACGGCCCGGCCTCCATCGCCTTCTGCGACGGCATCTCCATCGGAGCCGTCCTCGACCGCAACGGCCTCCGCCCGTCCCGCTACTACGTCACCGAGGACGACCTCGTCATCATGGCCTCCGAGGTCGGCGTCCTCAAGGTCGATCACGCCAAGGTCGTCAAGAAGGGCCGCCTCGAACCCGGACGCATGTTCCTCGTCGACACCAGCAAGGGCCGCATCGTCGACGACGCCGAAGTGAAGGAAGAGATCGCCGCCGCCGCCCCCTACGCGGAGTGGCTCGCGAACGAGCGCCTCTTCTTCAACGACCTCCCCGAAGCGGAACCCGCCCCCTCCCTCGCCGGCGCCGGCCTCCGCCGGCAACAACGCGGCTTCGGATTCACCTTCGAAGACAAGCGCTTCATCCTTGGCCCCAGCGCCGAAACCGGCAACCAGCCCCTCGGCGCGATGGGGAATGACACCCCCCTCGCGGTGCTCTCGGACCGCCCGCAGCTCCTCTACAACTACTTCCGGCAGCTCTTCGCGCAGGTCACCAACCCCGCCATCGACCCGATCCGCGAGGAGCTGATCACCGCAAGCGTCACCTTCGCCGGGTCGGAAGCCGACCTCCTCCATGCCGGCCCCGAAAACTGCCGCATGATCCGGCTCGAAAGCCCCATCATCTCGAACCGCGACCTCGCGCGGTTCCGCCACCTGAACCTGCCCGGCTTCAAGTCCGCCACCCTGCCGATCCTCTTCACCCCGGAACTCGAAGACCCCGGCCTCGCGGCCGGTCAGCTTCCCGGCCACGTCGACAACCCGCACCTCTCGCGGACCGCCGCCCCCCACGCCAGCGGCCAGGCCCTCCGCGAGGCCATGGACCACCTCTGCGAAAGCGCCGACCTCGCCATCCGCGACGGAATCAACCTCCTCATCCTCTCCGACCGCGGCGTCGATGACCGCAGGGCGCCCATCCCCGCCCTGCTCGCCGTGGCCGGCCTGCACCACCACCTCATCCGCTCCGGAACCCGCACCCGCGTCTCCATCATCCTCGAATCCGGCGAACCTCGCGAGGTGCATCACTTCGCCGTCCTCCTCGGATACGGCATGGACGTCGTGAACCCGTGGCTCGCCCTCGACACCCTCGCCGAAATGGCCGAAACCGGTGAAATCAACATGCCCCCCGGCGAGGCCGAACACAAATACCTCAAGGCCTCCATCAAGGGCGTCATCAAGACCATGTCCAAGATGGGCATCT
>CAYPUM010000323.1:0-4992 GCA_964413545.1 uncultured Roseibacillus sp.
TCTCCGACGAGGAACTCGTCGCGCTCCTCTACTGATCTCACCAAGGAAGGGGCGTCAAAGGCTGTCGGAGTCCTCGATGCCCTCCAGTGCCGCGTCCAACAGCGCAAAATACTCGTCCCGCGGCACCTCCATCCCTCCGAACTGCCGGAGATGGTCGGTCATCCATTGCGTGTCCAGAAGGAGATATCCGCCCTCCCGAAGCCGCTCGACCAGATGCACCAGCGCCGCCTTGCTCGCGTCCGGCTTCCGGCTGAACATCGACTCGCCGAAAAACGCCTTCCCCAGCGCCACCCCATACAGCCCCCCCTGCAACCCCTCCGCGTCCCAGCTCTCCACCGAGTGCGCGAATCCCAATTCGTGCAACTGACAATAGCTCTCGATGAGGACCTTGTCGATCCACGTCTCCTCCCGCGCCGCACACCCCTCCATCACCTCCCGGAACGCCGTGTCCCAGCGCAGCTCGAACCGCCGCCGCTTCAGCGTGCGCTTCAGCCCGTGCGGGACATGAAACCGCTCGTCCAACGGAATCACGCCCCGCTTCAGCGGCGAAAACCACAGAATCTCCCCCCCTTCCGCCATCGGAAAGACGCCCTCGGTGTAAGCCCCGAGCAGAACATGCGGCGAAATGCGCTCCACGGGAGCTTATTTCAATAGTCCCTGCGCAATAATCAACCTACATTCGTCACATGAAACAGCTCGTGATTGACCTCAGCACCCTGCCCGAGGAGGGGAAAACGCTCTCCGGCGAGCTTTCCCCGGAAATCTTCGACCTCCCCGAGAAGGACGCCCGCCCCCTCGGGCCCCTCGCCTATCGCCTGCACGCCCAGCGGTTCGGCAGCGAATTGCTCCTGCTCGGCACCCTCCGGGCCCCCTTCGAGTTCCAGTGCGTCCGAACCCTCGTCCTCTTCAAACAGACGATCGAACTGAGAAACGCCGCCATCTCCCTCGAAATCCGGGACCGGCACGAAATCGACGTCACCGATGCGTTGCGCGAGGAAATCCTCCTCAACTTCCCGGCCTACCCGCGCTGCGACAAGGGCGACGACCCCCAGCCCTGCGAAATCGACCGCCGCTATTTAGCAGTGGACAACCTCGGGACGAATGATGTAGAGAGCCCGCCCGCCGCTCATGGAGACAGCCGTTGGGCCGCTCTCGATGCGCTCAAAACTCCGGACGAACCTTCCTGACCATCCCCTCACCATGGCAGTCCCGAAACGCAGAACCTCGAAAATGAAGCAGCGCACTCGCCGGGGCGCCAACCGCTGGCGCCGCCCCCTGCTCCAAACCTGCCCCGAGTGTGGAAGCCGCATCCCGGGTCACATCGCCTGCCCCTCCTGCGGCTTCTATCGCGAGCGCCAGGTTCTCGACGTGGATGCGCTCTAGCCACCCCTTCGTCGCACCACCCGCCCGCCGGCGGTGGAGTCCCCCGTCCCTCCTCATGGCCTGAGGCGGCCTTCCCCGCCCCGCCCGGAATTTGCGGTCCCCCGTCCTCCCTCATGAAAATCGCGCTGGATGCCATGGGCGGGGACCAGGCCCCGGGCGTGATCGTCACCGGCGCCCGCGAGGCTCTGCGCCTCCGCCCCGACATCCAACGCCTCTTCATGGTCGGCGACGAATCCGCCATCCGCGCCCAGTGCGATGCCCATGGCCTCCGTGGCCCCCGGGTCGAAATCGTCCCGGCCCCGGAAGTGATCGAAATGCACGAACCCGCCGTCCGGGCTCTCCGCGCCAAAAAACAGTCCTCCGTGGCCGTCGCCACCGACCTCGTCAAAAACGGGGACGCCGCCGCCGTCATCAGCGCCGGCAACACCGGGGCCGCCGTGGCCGCCGCCACCCTCAAACTCCGCCTCCTCCCCGGCGTCGAACGCGCCGGAATCGCCTCCCCCATCCCCAACGAACACGGCGTCTGCAACCTCCTCGATGCCGGCGCCAACCCCGAGGCCAGACCCAGCCACCTCGTCGGATACGCCCTCATGGGCGCCGTCTACGCCCGCCACGTCCTCCACGTCCCGAAACCAACCGTGGGCCTCATGTCCAACGGCGAAGAAGACGAAAAGGGAACCGCCTTCACCAAGGAAGCCTTCACCCTCCTCAAGGAACTCGCCGCCTCCGGCGCCGCCCCCTTCGACTGGCTCGGCAACGTCGAGGGGCACGACCTCTTCGAGTCCCGCCTCGACGTCTGCCTCTGCGACGGCTTCACCGGAAACGTCGTCCTCAAAACTTGCGAAGCCACCGCCAAGGCCATGTCCAAATGGCTCCGGATCGAATTCCGCCGCGGCCCCCTCCGCATGGCCGGCGCCCTGCTCGCGGGCGGCGCCTTCCGCGCCGTCAAACACCGCACCAACTACGAATCCTACGGCGGCAGCCCCCTCCTCGGCGTCAATGGCGTCGTCATCATCGCCCACGGATCCTCCTCCGCCCTCGCCATCCGGAACGCCATCCGCGTCTCCGTCGAGGCCATCAACCACGACCTCAACCCCCATATCGTCGAAGCCGTCGCCAACCAACCCTAAGGCCCCTCGAGCCCCTCACGCCGCCCCCTCGATTTTCTGGTCCTCGCTCTCCGCCGCTTCGACCTTCCGGAAGTGCACCTGGCCGACCCGCCGGCCGTCGGTGCTGGTCACCTTCGCCTCGAATCCCTCGATCTCGACCGTGTCTCCCGCCTTCGGCAGGTTGCCCAACTGCTGGGTGATGTAGCCGCCCACCGTGGTCACCTCCCCGCTTTCCAGCTCCAGTTCCGGAACGCAGTCCGAAAGGTCGTTCAGGCTGATGGCCCCCTCGACGATGAACTCCCGGTCGTTCACCCGCACAAAGGCGCTCCGCTCGTTGTCGAATTCATCCTGAATGTCCCCCACCAGTTCCTCGATCACGTTGTCAAGAAACACCAGCCCCGAAGGATCCCCGAACTCGTCCACCACCATCGCAAGGTGCGCCCGCTCCCTCAGGAAAAACGTCAGCAGAACATCCAGCGGCATCGTCTCCGGAACCACCTTCAACTCCCGCTTGATGCGCATCAGGTCCGGATCCTCGCTCCCGATCAGCGTCAGGATGTCCTTGATGTGAATCAGCCCAAGGGCCCGGTCCAGATGCCCCCGGACCAGCGGAAACCGGGTGTGCTTGGTGCGCGTCGCCAACTCGAGATTCTTCTCGAAGCTGTCATTCACATCAAGGGCGATCACGTCGCTGCGCGGCGTCATGACGTCCATCACCTTCAGGTCGTTCAGTTCAAGGGCGTTCTCGAGAATCTCCCGCTCCGTCTCCGTCACCTCCTGCTGTCGCTCGCTCTCCGCCACCAGCAGGGCCAGCTCGTCCGAACTGTGCACATGTTCCCCACCCACCACCGGGTCAATCCGGAAAATGTGCTTCAGCAGCCAGTTCGCCGAGCCCTGAAGAATCACGATCGCCCAACGGAACACCACGAAAAAGAAATGCAGCGGCCGCACCAGGTGCAGCGTCACCGGTAATGCCTTCCGGATCGCAATCGATTTCGGCAGCAACTCGCCCACCACCACGTGCATGAACGTGAACGAAGTGTACGCCAGGATAAGCGAAATCAGATAAATCGCGTTCTCCGGCAGCCAGGGAACCTGCCGCAACGTCGGACCCACCAGCGCCGTCACAAACGGCTCGCCAAGGAACCCCAGCGCCAGAGAGGCAATCGTGATCCCCAACTGGTTCGCCGAAAGATACATGTCAAGGTTCGACACCACCCGCTTCGCGATCACCGACCGGCGCGGCTTCTCCTTCTCCCCCGCCGCGATCTGGCTCGGCCGAACCTTCACGATCGCAAACTCCGAAGCCACGAAGAAGGCGTTCAGAAGAAGAAAAAACACGATCCCCGCCAGATACAGCAGGCTCTCCAGGAGCGAGGGATACTCCGCCCCCACCGCCGCCGGCATCGAAGCCAGCATCGCCGCCACCCCCTCCACGGTGCTCGCCAGCGCGATCATTGCTTCTCAAAAACCCCCTCGTCCCGCTTCTCGAGCACCGTGAACCCGGCGGCCTTCGCCGCACCGACCGAAAACGGCTTCGCCATCCGCGGCGAATGCACCCGGCTCACCCGCTTGCGAACCGGATTCTTGCACAGCGGACAACGCTCCAGCGGCTCGCGATCCACCGGCCTCCTCAGCTCGAATCCCCGCGCACAAATGCGACAACTTCGGTCAGGGTCGTCGGGATTCTCGGAGAGATACTCGTAAAGTGGCATTGCGGACGCGGCGGGCAGGGACGTTCATTGCCGCCGCTCGTCGAGCATGGTCATCATACCTTACCAGCTCGATTTTGTCACGCCGGGAATCATCCCCGCCGAGGCCAGCTCCCGAAAGGCAATCCGCGACAGCTTGAAGCGCCGCATATACCCGCGCCGCCGCCCCGTGAACTGGCACCGGTTCACAACCCGCGTCGGACTGGCGTCCCGCGGAAGCATGCTCAATCCCTCGTAATCCTTCTCCGCCTTCAATTGACGACGCAGCTCGGCATACTTCGCGACGGCTCGTTGTTTGCGCTTGTTGCGCTCGATCCAGCTCTTTCTGGCCATGGGGAGGCGTCTCTTACCGCGATTCCGCCGCGAATCAAGGCATTTTTGCCCGCCGGGGTGATTTCCTTACATCTCCGCGCTTCCCTTCCGCCCCGATTCGCGCTTGCTTGTCCGGCCATGAACCAGACTCGCATCGAACGCGACTCGATGGGCGAAATGTCCGTCCCCGCCGACTCCCTGTATGGCGCCTCGACCGAGCGCGCGGTCCTCAACTTCCCGATCTCCCACGAACCGGTCGACCCCGAGATCATCCACGCCTACGGCCTCATCAAATGGGCCGCCGCCCGCGCCAACGGCGAACTCGGCCACCTCCCCAAAAACAAGCGCGACCTCATCGAACAGGCCGCCCGCGAGGTCTTCGAGGGCCTTCACGACCGCCATTTCCCCGTCGATGTCTACCAGACCGGCTCCGGCACCTCGACCAACATGAACGTCAACGAGGTGATCGCCAACCG
>CAYPUM010000324.1:0-1986 GCA_964413545.1 uncultured Roseibacillus sp.
GCGCCACCACCGGATCCTCCAAATCAAAATACCCCGCCGCATCCGCCGCCAGAATCCGCCGCGCCAAGGTCGTCTTGCCACACTGACGCGGACCAATCAGCGCCACCACCGGACTCCGGCCCAGCCCCACCCGAACCCGCTCCTCATACTCGTCACGGGGAATCATGCTTGAAATCTTCCATCAAAACTGGAATATTTCAAGCTTAAATGGCGAAATCGGGTGCCTAGAATCCACTCGGCATCGTGACTAATTTGTCGAATTCCATCCCACCGTGACACCAAAGAATGGAAGCGGATGGAGATTCTCTTGGCCAAGGACCCGCGGCAGGCGGCGACGACATGGCTGCCGGGAGCGGTGGCGGCACGACGATGGCGGGGCGGCAACGCCCCCGGCCCGCGGGGCTTTGCCTTGGTGGTGACCATTTCGCTGCTGGTCCTGTTGACGGTGGTGGCGGTCGGGTTGCTGACGCTGTCGTCGATTGCGGTGCGGACCGGCGGGCAGGCGGCGGCACAGGCCGAGGCCCGGGCCAACGCCCGGCTGGCGCTGCTGCTGGCGATCGGTGATCTACAAAAGCAACTCGGCCCCGACCAGCGGGTCAGCGCCAACGCCGCGATCCTCGCCGACCCGGAGGCCGCGGGGGAGCCCGCGGGCGATGAAATCGCCCACCCGCAGTGGCTCGGCGTCTGGGATTCGTTCGCCGGCGACAACCGCTACATCGCCGGCAAGCACACCCACGACGATCTGGTCCCCGACCTCTCGCCCCACCGCGGGGACTCGTTCCGGCGCTGGATCATCTCGGCGGCGGCGGACGACGCCTCCGGCGCCGGCCAGGCCGCCGCGCTCGATTTCGCCGGCTCCGGCGACGGCGGGGACTTCATCGAACTGCTCGGCGCGGGGACCTTCGGTGCGGAGGGCGGGGACGACCTGCGGCCGGTCCGCGCGCCGCGAGTCGGCCTGCGCCATGCCACCGGGCGCCCGGGCGGGTCGTTCGCATACTGGGTGGGCGACGAAAGCCAGAAGGCCTGCCTGCGGCCCGGTCGGGACGAGAAAGATCTCGACGACCCGCTCGAACTGCTCGCCGAGCGCGACGCCCCGTCGTCGCCCGCCGAGGAGATGTTCGGGCAATTCGACGGGCCCGCCGACCACGCCCTGCTCGGGCGCGCCGCGGTGTCGCGCCGCACGCTCGACTTCCTGCCCAATGCCCGCGACCTCGGCCGGCTCTACCACCACCTGACGGTGCGCGCCCACTCGGTGCTGGCCGACGTCCGCGAAGGCGGGCTCAAGCGCGATCTCAACCTGCTCGGCGACACTTGGAGCGCCGACATCGACCAGCCCGACGCGCTGCCGGTGAGCGAGGAGAACATGCTCTATGATTTCAGCGAGGGGAACACCGACCGGGCCCACCTGAGGGTGCCGCTGCACGACCTGCTCGTGTACTACCAGCTCTACAAGCTGCGGCGCAACGACGGCGGCGATGTGCTCCAGGTCCGGGGCGGCGGCACGGCGCGGCCGTTCATCGAGCCGGCGTCGGAGGCCGAGTTCCCCGGTCCGCGCGGGGTCATCACCAACATCTACCGCCAGGCGGTGGCCACCAAGCTCCAGGTCGCGGTCTGGGCCCGCGCCGAGCGCACCGACGACGAGGAGGAGAAACCCTACCGGCTCAAGATCCGCCTCACCCCCGTGCTCACCCTCTGGAACCCCTACAACGTCCCGCTCCGACTCGTCGGCGATCTCGACTTCGAGTGGTGGTCGCTGGCCGTCGACCTCGGGATCTTCGAGCCCGGCCGCGCCACCGGCGAAACCGCCTCGCTCGGCGCCATCGGCAGCGGCGTCGCCGACGAGTCCGTGGTGCGACAAGGGGCTGAATACTCGAAGATGATGCTGATGTACACCCGGGTCGACCACCAAAGCACCCTGGCGCCCGGCGAATCCCGCGTCTATTCGCTGGACCGGATCCATGCCGGCCGGCTGGGGGGATCTTACGG
>CAYPUM010000324.1:2086-4988 GCA_964413545.1 uncultured Roseibacillus sp.
ACCGGCACCACCTTCGAAGTCCGGCCCTATTCGGTCAGCGAACTCGCCACTTCGGAGGGACAGTTGCTCGGCACGCTCTCGTTCGGATACTGCGGCGAGAGCGAGGTGCTCAACGACTCGTACGGCGGCAACCGGCGCTTCCCGTGCCGGCCGTTCCTGCACTCGTTGCCGACCGCCAGCATGCACTGGGTCAAGGATCTCACCCCCCAGGACATCTACATCACCGGCGTGCGGTGGCGCTTCGAGGATGGCGACGAGGCCGACAACGAGATCACCGCCGCCGGACCCTACGGCCGCTTCGGCGGCGGCTGGAGCGCCGCCGACGGCCAGCGCCACGCCGTCCAGTTCGAGATCCCGCAGCGCCCGTTCCACTCGCTGGCGCAGTTCAACCACGCCATGCTCGGCGGATGGAGCCTCGCCCCGGAGTGGGACGATTTGCACGACATGCAACTGCGCGCCGAGGGCGCCGGCGGCCTCTACCCCGCCATGAGCATGCCGGTCGGCAATTCCTACGCGCTGCCCCTGCTCGATGCCGGTCGCGCCTTTCGCGACGCCTGGCACTTTCGCTTCCTGGACGAGGCTCTCGAAGCGTACTTGCGCGACCGCGGCATGAACATCGACTCACTGGTCCACGCCCCGCTGGTCGATCACTCGTACCTCGCCAACCATGCCTTGTGGGACGAGTTCTTCATGTCCTCGATCTGCGATCACACCCGCGGCCTGTACCAGTTGGCCGCGGGTGAAAGCCACCGTCTGAGCGCGTCGACCATCGCCGCCCAACTCTTCGGTCCGGACGCCGAACCGGCGCCCAACCACCGCCTCGTTCCCGCCGCCGGCACCCGCTGGGAGGACGTCCGCCCGCTCCTGTTCCGCGGCCGCAACCCGACTCCCGAGGCCGAGCGCATCATCGCCCGATACCTCCTGCTGCAGGGCGGCTTCAACGTCAACTCGACCTCGAAGGAGGCATGGAAGACCGTCCTCGCCAGCCTGCACAACGCTCCCACGCCCGTGCTCGGGCCCGGCGAGTCCGGGTTCAGCCCCACCCTCGAACCTGGCCGCGGCGAGACCCCGGCCGGCGCCTTCAGCCTCCCCGCCGGCCCGCCGCTCGACCCCGACGACCCCGGCCGCGCCGACCCGTCCAACCCCGCACAGTGGGTCGGCTCCTTCACCCTCACCGACGACCAGATCGACACGCTCGCCGGGAACATCGTCCGCGAGGTCCGCCGGCGCGGGCCCTTCCTCTCGCTCTCCGACTTCATCAACCGCCGGTTGGCCGCCGAATCGGACGACCGCGACCTCGCCCTCTACGGCGCCCTGCAGGCCGCCATCGAGGCCGGCGGGCTCAACGACGCCTTCCACCAAAACCGCTCCGCCGACCTCGCCAAGCCCTCCGAGTTCCTGCGCGCCAACCGCCTGCCCGTCGAGCCTTTCGCGTTCCCAGAGGCCGCCCGCGGACCGGTCGCCTACGGGTCCACCGCCTACCTCGACCAGGCCGACCTGCTGCGCGCCATCGACGCCACCATCGTCCCGCGTGGCGACACCTTCGTGGTGCGCGCCTACGGCGACGCCACCGATGCCAAGGGCCAGGTGATCGCCCGCGCCTGGTGCGAGGCCACCGTCCAGCGAGCCCCCGCATACCTCGACCCCGCCGACCCGCCCGAAACCAGGGCCGCCGACCTCACCAGCCCCGCCAACAAGGACTTCGGCCGCCGCTTCCAACTCGTCTCGTTCCGCTGGCTCCCACCCGACGAGGTGTGATGCCACGACAAGGACCAACCAAGCCAGAATCAGAAACCATGAACCGACCAGCAACGTCCGACGCGTCCGACCCGTCCGACCCGTCGGACATCTTCCCTCACCCAACCAACCAACCTGAAACCCACCAACCAACCACCACGATGAAAATGTCGAATCCCGCAGCAACAACCATCCGGCGCGCCGTCGCTCCCGCGGCGTTTGCCGCCCTTGCCCTGATTCCCGCCGCCCTGCGCGGAGAGTTGATCGCCCACTACAACGGCGAGGAGACCTCCGGTCCGCTCGTCGACCAGGCCGGCGGCCAAACGGCGGCGGAGATGAATTCCGGCCACCTCTATCAGCAGGCCGGCGCCGCTGCCGGAACCTACGGCGCCATTACCCTCACAAACAGCCTCGGGAACGCGGTGGGGATCACCGCCGGTCAAACCGGAGCCTGGCGGCTTGACGGAGGAGATGAGGACGAGGTGCAGAACCTCACCAACAACTTCACCGTGATGTCCTGGGTCTTCGTGCCATCCACCGGCATCGGCAACGACTGGCCGCGGGTCATCGGCGACAGCCGGCCCGTCGCCACCCAGGGCTGGAACTTCGGCATTAACAACAAGGTCTCAGGATCCTTGAATACAGTCGCCTTGGTGGGAAACGGCGTCGGGGGATACTACTCCACTCAAGGCGACGTGACCAACGGCGTCTGGCAACACATTGCGGCAACAAAGAGTTCCACAGGCGGAGTCACACTGTATCTCAACGGCAATGTCGTCAAAACGATACCCGCGGCCACGGGCGCTTTCAATAGCGGCAGCGACGTCTGGTACCTCGGATCCGCGAACAACGCCACCACCGACGAGAACATCGAGGGCCTCCTGATGGACGAAGTGCGCGTCTACAACGAGGTGCTCGACGCGGCCGCCATCATCGCCGCAGCCGAGGATGGCCAGATCGTGCCCGAGCCCACCGCTCCCTCCTTCAACACCGACCCGGTGGTCAAGGCCGACGCCGAACAGGACCATGCCTACACCGGCCAGACCCTGGCCGATGACGTCACCGACCCCGACACTCCCCCGGGCGGCCTTACTTTCACCAAGCTCAGCTCCGAACCCGCCTGGCTGACGGTGGCCGCCAACGGCGCCCTCTCCGGCACCCCGGG
>CAYPUM010000325.1:0-4963 GCA_964413545.1 uncultured Roseibacillus sp.
GAGCCCGCCATTGTCGACATATTCCATGCTGGTCACCTTTGCCTCCACCTTGTATTCGACGTTCTCCGAGATCTCCAGATCGAGGACGGGTGACAGCTGCTCGTCGATGATCGCCTCCCCGCTCGCGGTGACCGTAAAATGCACTGTCAGGTGCGGGTCGACGATCGCGGTCAGATCGATCTTGGGCTTCGGGCAATTGCAGCTCCCACCACCACCTCCTCCCCCAGGGGCTGCGGCGACAGCTACGCTGTTGCCGAGGAAGGTCGAGATCAGGGTCGCCAAGACGGACACAGGGGTGTTCATCATGTTCATTGTGTGCAAGTTCTGTTTGACTATTCTCGCTGGCCGGTTGGCCCTTTTTCGGAGGGCTCCCTTAGCTCCAGGCAGACCACCGAAGCCACCGGGTGAATTGCCTGGCCGGGAAGCCGGATCACCCGGCGACCACCGGATCCGGTGGCCTCAAGGTTGCTTCCCTCGCGGCCCAGAAGCCGGGTTCTCTCGACCGAGCGATCGAGATCCTCGACAACGACTTCTTCGTCGGCGGGCCACTCGAAGAGATGCAGGTAGATCTTCAGGTGTCCATCGGGCAACTCGCGCATCGTGGCCCCGCTTACCCACGAGTGACGGGTGAATGGGGAGGCCTGCGTGCCGTGGATCAACTCGGGGTTGACAGCCATGCAGTCGCCGAGGCGAGGAATCGCCCGGCCCTCCCATTTGCCTGCCGCCACCGAGCAGATGCCCCAATGAATGAACATCCCGAAACGCGCCGCCTGCCAATTGGTGATCCGCTCCTTCCGCGCCCGCCTGGCCGGCGCGTCCTGGAAGTCTTGACCGGATAAAGGAGCGCTGAATGCCGAAGCCATTGAAATACAAGGGGCAGTCCGTGAGCGAAGGTTGCCGAGTGCCGACCCAATACGCAAACGGGACCGGATCGGAAACGGCCTCCATGTTGAAGGAGAGGTGCTCATCTCAGGCTCAGGGATTGCACCTCTTCAGTCGTCTGGCGTCCAAACGTGGAGCGAAGCCGCCGCAACTCCGCCGCTGGAGTCCGCCACGAGAGGATCGTTGTCGATGCCGTCCGGGATCCCGTCTCCGTCCGTGTCCGCCTCGAAGAGCGAGGTTTCCTCGTCATACTCGTCACCGTCGCAGGCCCCGTCACCGTCGTAGTCCGTCATGGCTGGGTTGCTGGCTATTGTCCCGTACATCTCGAACTCGAGATAGTCGGGCAGGCCGTCGTCGTCCGAATCGATCTCATTGTCGGGATCGGCGTTACCTGCGGTGTGATCCGACAGCGGGTTGGTATTCAGGTGCTTGACCTCGATCCAGTTCCTGATGTCGTCCCCGTCGTAATCGTCGAACTCCGGGTCCACGTAGGAGGCGTTGGTGCACTGGATCCGCACGAAGAACAACGCCCCGTCAGCGAACAACCCCCACCCCAGTCCCTCGTCATGGCCGGTCTCGATTCGCGGGAAGTACTGCCATTCTTTGAGGTCGTCGGAGAATTGCAGGAAGTAGGTGTGCCCGTCGCTTCCGTCCCAGGACAGGTTCCAGGTGCCCCCGGTTCCCGCTTCGAACTCGAGCTTCGGTTTCACGGCTTGCTGCTGGGCGTGAAGCGACCCTGCCAGCGCCACAACCAAGAGGAACTTCGCTCTCATTTTCCGGATTCTCCCTCTTCCTTGTGGTTGCTCTTGCGGACCCAGAAGCTGACGTTGAGATCCCTCGGCTGCGGGGGATGGGCCTCCCGCCACGCCTGCGCCTGGCGCTGGCATTCCTCACGTTTCGCGAGGGCCTCCTTCAAGCGCGCCTCCTCGGCCACATAGACCTCGTGAAGGGCCATGATCGAGGCCATGGCATCCTGATTGTCAGTGTCGCCTTCCGTCATCGCGAAGGCCACCTCGTCTTCCGGGAGAGTGGGGTGATCGGGAATCGCCATAGCGTTCTCCCCGGTTTGCGGCCAGTCGGAGGTGTCAACCCGGCCCGGCATCATCATCAGGCTGTAACGCCGGCCCCGGGACTCGAAATCCGAGAAGCATGCCAGGTGAAAGAAGTCGATGTTGCTCCAACCACGATACAACTGTCCGTCGAACCACATCATGAAATGAGTGAGTTCTCGGTCGTAAACGGTGGCCCCAATCGCGAGAGACCGAACGGGGGGAAACTTAACAAGTTCCGATTCTGGGGGTGACGGCGGGCGCGGTTGCCGAACGGCCGGTTCCGGATCGGGCAGTCCCGGATTACGAACCCGGTTTACCGTGATCATCCGCCCCTTGGACTGGTCCTCGCGGCCTTCGATCTGGTCGAAGGCACACGGCGGGACAATGATCCTCGGAGGCGGTGGCACGAACGCCTCGATCGAGTACACGTTGTAGGCTTGGGCCCCCGTTGGATCTCCGGCATCTTCCTCCTGGCTCCACAGCGGAGCGATCCCGAGGATGAGAATCAACCGACCCATTTTCATCGCGTCCGAACTATGCGTATTTTGCTAAGGCGGCAAGAAGAATCGAGGGGAGAAGAATCGAGGGGAGGCCTCGGGAGGGGTCGAGCGTCGCCGCGGTCCGATTTCCCCTCAAACACCTTGTTTCCAAGCCGGATGGTGTCGCCGGCGCCCTTCTCGTTCTTCGAGCACTGCGAGACCCTGCGGGCGATCACCGCAGGGTGCAGACCGTGCTCGGCCCGGTTGTTGGTCGGCTCGATGGCCGGGTCCAAAAGGAACAGCAGAAGCCGTCCGCGATCGTGTTGCATGCCGATGCCGTCGAGCAGCCGCTGGTTATCCGCGCCTCCGAGGCGGCGCTTCCGTAGTTGGCGGCCCAGTTGGCGCTCGATCAGCTCCTCCGCCACTGTACTCCCGGAACTCCGTGCCGCCGGACTCTGCGACTTCAGCGAGATTCCTTTCACGGTGAATGGAACTATACAATCAAGCCTCGCAAACAGTAAACTAACTGTAATTTGTGTTTCCTTACAACGCCTTACGCTCGGAACCAATCGGAACGTCGAACAGGGAATTCAGCACTTCCTGACCGCTTCATAGGTGAACTTATGAAACGTTGGGGTTATGAAGGCCGTAGGGAACTGCTTTGGAGGAGGACAAATTGATGCGAATCATCGACGAATCAACACCCATCGTCACGACACTCACACTGGGTTGCCTCATGGCGGGACTGCTGTGGGCGGCCCCGGCCACGGATCCGAGACCCATTGTCACGGTGCATGATACCAGCGCCGACCCCTTCCTCATACCCCGGAAGGGCGATGTGTGCGGCGATCCGTTTCCCGCCTGCTGGGACGGCACGTGGCACCTTTACGCACTGAACGCCAATTTGACACGTGTGCACCATCTCACGAGCACCGACCTGGTTCACTGGACCGAACATGAACCTGCAATGGTTGGCCGCGGTATCGCCACGGGCACCGTCGTGCGTCACCAGGGCACGTACTACATGTTCTACACCGATTGCGGACCGCAAACGATCAGGCTCGTTACGGGCGACAATCCGTGGCATTTTGATTTCAAGCAGAGCAAGCTCGTCGCCAGGGCCGACGACAAGGTGTATCAGCTCAGCAAAATGAAGTTTCGCGACTGCTATGTCTTCTGCAACGAGGAGGAGAAGCGGTGGTGGATGCTGGTCGAAGCGACCAGCGAAAACGCCGTCGCGGTGGGACTGTTCAAATCAAAAGACCTGCTGACCTGGACGCAGCACGATCCGATTTTCATCGACGAATCGAGGGGACACGCCAGTTGCCCCCAGGTATTCGAGCGGAGCGGACGCTGGCACCTGACCCTTTTGGACTATCCCACCTGGCATTACTCCGCCAAGAGCCTCCATGGGCCGTGGACACTGCGGGGCCATTATCACACCAAGCGACTGACCGCCGCGTCACGATGGGCGACCGACGGCCGGCGGCACCTGGGTTGGGGCTTCTTCACCGCGCATGCCACGCCGGAGCGGGCGAAGCGGTGGCGCGGTTACGGGAACGCGTTGGGTGTCGGCCGGGAGATGGTGATGGGCGCCGGCGGCGCCATCGGCGTGCGCCCGTTGCCGGAGCTCGTTGCCGCGATCCGGGAGCCGGAGAACAATGCCGATCTTTTCGGCCTCGCGAAGGAGCATTCCGGCAAGTGGGAGTTGGATGCCGCACAACAGGTCTTTCGATGCACCGGCGAAAAGGGCGGAGTGCTGCTGCTGGATCTGCCCGAAAGGAACCCCAACTACTACTTCGAGGCGGAAATCGAATTACCCCGGCCCGGGGCGAGCGCGACCGTCGTGGCCCGCGGCTCGAAGGGCTTCGACCAGGGATACCGCGTCGCGCTCGAACCGGCCGGGAAGAAGATCGCGATTCGCCAGTTTGCGCATGACGGCGGAGTGTTTGACGAACGCGAGCATGAGTTCTCGGGCAAGGCGGCCCTGCTGCAGGTGTTTGTCTGCGACGGCCAGATCGAGGCCTTCATCGACGGGCGCAGCAGCCTGAGCGCCGCGGGGCTGCTCCGATCAGAGGGGGCGCCGGCAATCGAGATCACCGGGGGACCCGCAACGATTCGCAAACCGCTTCTGCACTATTTCAAGCACCAGCAGGACCAGTGACCGGAACGACAGTCCGCATCACGCTGCGGAACAAGCCGGACGCTGCAATGCAAACTCCGAATACGAGCTGCTTGTTACGCCGCGAGACACCGGGAAGGTTGCGAAATCCGGCGCCACCGCAGGCGGCAGGCGTATCTTGTCGTAAAGGGCTAAGGCCGGATATCCCCATCGGAAGCTCACCTCACCTGCCATGCCCGTGTGGCCTCTGGTATAATGGAAGGCAAATGGAGCAATGGTTTGCCGAGAATTGGTTTCAGTTGATCGAATCCGCCGGTATCATGGGCAGCTTTTTGGTGGCGGCACGGGCGCTGGCTCCGGCTGGCCGGCGCGAGATTGTTCCTTGCGCATTGCTCATCGGCTGCTTCAAGCAACGTCCGCCATGCCTG
>CAYPUM010000326.1:0-3058 GCA_964413545.1 uncultured Roseibacillus sp.
ATTAATACCTGCAGGAAGAAGCTTCCCCACCCAAAGCTCGGCAGGCACCTTCCATCTTCTGTCAGGCTTTTTTTTTCAGATGAACTGGAAAAGGCAGTACAGGACTGCGATATCATTTTTCTGGGAATATCCATCCTCCTCCTTGTGTTTACCCGTCCCGTGGCGGTAAAAAAACTCAACGTAGGCAAGATTAAAACCAACAGCGACAGCCTAATTGGCGCTTCCGGTCTGGTAACCGGGACCATCACCCCGGACCACCGCGAATTCTGCAATGGCTCGACGGTGATCTATGGTCGTCGCCGCCTGTGCTGGAAACGCGGCGGGCACGGATACCTCGACTTCGAGGAGGCCATCCAGCGCTCCTGCAATCCCTTTTTCATGAAGCTTGCGACCGAGATCGGCGTCTCAAAGATGGTGGAAGCCTGCGAACTCCTGAACCTTGGCGCGGTGACCGGCGTGCGCCTCCCCGCCGAAGACAAGGGAATCGTCCCCGGCAGCCGCTGGTGGCGCCGCGAATACCGTCCGGGGGCCGCCATGACCCAGTCCCTCCTCGCCCAGCTCGCCATCGGCCAGGGCGACTCCGAAGCCACCCCGCTCCAGATGGCGGCCCTCGCCGGTTGCATCGCCAACGGCGGAAAATACTACCGCCCGCGCGTCGTGCGGCGCGTCGTCCATCCCGAAAGGGGCGTCGTGGTCAGCGACCTCCCCGACCTCCGCGTCAACCTCCTCGAAAAGGGCGTCACCACCCGCGAAATCAACACCGTCCGCCACGGCATGTGGCTCGCTGCCAACGAATGGGGCGGCACCGCCCGGCGGGCCTCCCTCGAGGATGTCGCGGTGGCCGCCAAGACCGGCACCGCCCAGACCGCCGACCTCGGCGTGAAGTCCCACAACGCATGGACGGTCGCCTTTGCCCCTTACGAGGCCCCGCGTTACGCGGTGGCGGTCGTCGTCCAGAACGGGAAATCCGGCGGCCGCGTCGCCGGACCCCTCGTCCATCTCATCCTGCGCGGTCTCTTCGCCGCCGAAAACGGCCTGAAGCTCCCGCTCGCCAAGATGCGGGAATTCGACGGCCACTTCGACCCGATTGAAGAAATCGACCTGCCGGATGAGGATCTGCTATCACTCGCTATTGACGAAGGGGGCGAAACAGGAGAGGAAGCAGCCGAGGCGCAACCGGATGCTCCCCCGGTGCAGGTCCAGCCCCGCGCCATCCCCCTGCCCTCGATCACCCCGAACGCCGATTCGGGGACTCCGCCCACATCGGAAGAGCGTCCGCCGCCGCAGTGACGGACCCGGAACACAATTCCGCTTCCCGCAAGCACCGAACCATGAATTTCCGTCATGATAAAAAAGATCAAACGAGCCCTGCGGCTCGGCGGGATCGACCCCCGCCACGGCAACACCATCGTCATCAACTCTGAGAAACTCGAGCGGCGAGTCGCCCTGCTCGAAGACGGCATCCTCGAAGAATACGAAATCGAGCGCGAAGGCGACGTCAACATCGTCGGCAGCATCTTCAAGGGCCGCGTCAAGAACATCGAGCCCGGCCTGAAGGCGATGTTCGTCGACATCGGAATGGACAAGAACGCCTTCCTGCATTTCTGGGACGCCATCCCCGCCGCCCTCGACAGCGGCTTCGAGGAAATCCAGCGCCAGGGCGCAAAGAAAAAGCGCCGGAAGCAAATCACCTCGAAGGACATCCCGGACATTTACCCGGTCGGATCGGAAATAGTCATCCAGGTCTCGAAGGGGCCGATCGGCAACAAGGGGCCGCGCGTCACCACCAACGTCTCCCTGCCCGGCCGTTACCTCGTCCTGACCCCCTTCTCCGAGCAGTTCGGCATCTCCCGCAAGATCGACGACCCGCAGGAGCGCTCCCGCCTGCGCCACATCATGGAGCGCCTCTCGGTGCCCGAGGGCATGGGCATCATCATGCGGACCGTCGCCACCGGCCAGCGGGCCCGCCACTTCGTGCGCGACCTCGCCATGCTCATCGAGAGGTGGGAGGAAGTCGAGGCCATCCGCGACAGCCACGACGCCCCGGTGTGCATTTTCCAGGAGCCCAGCCTCATCGAGCGCACCGCGCGCGACTTCCTCACCGAGGAGATCGACCAGGTGGTCTGCGACGAGCTCGCCACCGCCGAGGAGATGCGGGCCATCGCGGACAAGATCTCGCGCCGCTCGAAAAGGCGCATCCAGCACCTCGCCACGAGCCGCCCCATCTTCGACGAACTCGGGGTGCAGAAACAGATCGACGACGCCTTCCTGCGGCAGGTCTGGCTCGACTGCGGCGGCTACATCGTGATCGACGAGACCGAGGCCCTCATCTCGATCGACGTCAACACCGGCCGCAACCGGGGCGCCAAGGACGTCGATCGCATGATCCTCGAAACCAACATCGAGGCCGCCAACGAGATCGCCCGCCAGCTCCGCCTGCGCAACATCGGGGGCCTCGTGGTGGTGGACTTCATCGACATGCGCCATCGCCGCGACCAGCAGGCTGTCTATCGCGCCATGAAGGAGCGCCTCCGCCGCGACCGTGCCAAGACCCAGGTCCTCCAGATTTCTTCCGTTGGTCTCATGGAAATGACCCGCCAACGCCTCAACGAGAGCCTCCGCGAGACGATCCTCGAACCCTGTCCCTACTGCCAGGGCAAGGGCAAGATCAAGACCACCCTCACCATGAGCGTCGAGATCCAGCGCGCCCTCAACAGCGTCATCCACAAACGCCGTGACGAGATCGGCGATCTTGTCGTGGTGGTGAACCCCGAGGTCCTCAACCGCTTCAAGAGCGAGGACGCCAACCTCCTCATGGAACTCGAACGCAGCCACACCGGCCGCCTCATCTTCCGCAGCGACCCCAGCCTCCACCGCGAACGCTACGGCATCCTCGACGCCCAAACCGAGCAGACCCTCGCCAAGGGGTGAGACCGGCGCCCCGCCCCTCACCACGCCCGCAACGGGTTCACCCCGTTGGAGCGGATGGTCGATCGGCTCCATGCACACGCCCCTCACCACGCCCCCAACGGGTTCACCCCGTTGGAGCGGATGGTCA
>CAYPUM010000326.1:3158-4928 GCA_964413545.1 uncultured Roseibacillus sp.
GCACACGCCCCTCACCACGCCCCCAACGGGTTCACCCCGTTGGAGCGGATGGTCAGTGTGCTACAGAGGCGTCCTCCCGTAATCGCCAACGGTCCGGGGCTCCGCCCCGCTGAACACACGCCCCCGCAACGCGGGCCGCACCGTGGGCAGGAAGCGCGTCCCTCAAGGCACCCCGGCGGGGCGCCAGCGCGTCCCCCCATCAATTTCACCGGGGCAGAAAATCAATATCAATGAACTACCCGGTTGCTTTCCGCACTGGAGCGGCTATAAGGCCTCCTTCTATTCTCGCAATGGCCTCGCGCCCTTCCGTCGGATCCGTGATGCCGCCGTTTGGGGGCCCTTTCCATGCCCGAATCCATGAGTGCCAAGAGTCTCCAGCAACCGCCGCCGCCGCCGAAAGCCCCCCCCTCCCGCGCCCTCCCCGCCGCCGTGGAGGCCGAGCGCAGCATTCTCAGCACCATGCTGCAGAACCCGGACGACTTCGTCGGGCAGGCCGTCGAAGCCGGCTTGCTTCCGGGCGATTTCTCGGTGCCGGCCCATCGTGCCTTGTTCCGAACCGTCGTCGAAAGGCAGGATGACGGCGCGCCCATCGACCTTGTCTCGCTGACCCAGGTGCTTGAGGACCGCGGATCGCTCAAGAATATCGGCGGCCCTCACGGTCTCACCTCTCTGTGGGTCTACTCGCCCACCGCGGCGCACTTCACACACCACCTCGCCCTGGTGCGGGACAAGAGCCTCCTGCGCGCCAGCATCAAGGCCTGTACGGACGGCATCTCGGACGCTTACGACGACCCTGAAGACGTCCGGGCCTACCTTGACGGGGTGGAGCGGCGCGTTCTCGCGGTCCGCAGCCGCAAGGAGGTCCAGGGCGAGATTCCGGCCTCCGCGCATCTTCCGGCCCTCTACAGGAAGATCAGGGAATACGTCGAGGGCAAGCGCGCCCGGGACGGGCTCCCCACCGGCTATCCGGACCTTGACGCCATGTCCGGCGGTCTCAAGCCCGGCGAGGTGTTCGTGATCGCGGCCCGCCCCAGCATGGGCAAGACCGCCCTCATGCTCAACATCGTCGAGCACCTTGCATTCGACCAGAAGCTCCCTCTCCTCGTCTTTTCCTGCGAGATGAGTTCGCTGCAACTCGTCGAGCGGCTCCTCGTGGCGCGCTCCCGGTTCCCGATCGCCAAACTCGCGGCCGGCTTCCGCCCGACCAAGGACGACCTCCGCCGCATCGAGAGCGCCGGGTCGGACATCGAGGGCGCCAAGCTCTTCATCGACGACACCCCGAACATTCTCATCGGCGAACTGCGGGCCAAGGCACGCCGCAAGCATCGCGACCCCGGCGTGCGTCTCATCGCGGTCGACTACCTCCAGCTCCTGCGCTCGAAGTCGAGGCACGCCGACTCCTCCCGCGAGCGCGAAGTGTCCGAGATCTCGATGGGCCTCAAGGGCCTCGCCAAGGAACTCAACATCCCGGTGCTCGTCCTGGCGCAGCTCAACCGGGCCCCCGACGCCCGCGGCGGCGTCCCCCGCATGTCGGACCTGCGCGAGTCCGGCTCCATCGAACAGGACGCCGACCTCGTCGGCCTCCTCTACCGCGAAGAATACTACGCCGACGACCAGGAACAGCGCCGGGAGTCCTCCGGCAAGGCCGAACTCGTCCTCGCCAAGAACCGCAACGGCGCCACCGGCCCCGTCCCCCTCACCTTCCTCAAGGAAATCATGCGCTTCGAGTCCCGCGCCTCCGAAGAGTAGCCCCGACTCCCCGCGATCCCC
>CAYPUM010000327.1:0-4913 GCA_964413545.1 uncultured Roseibacillus sp.
CCCTCGAGGAGATCTACCGCGAGATCGACGAACTCGAGCGCAGCAGGATCGAGTCCCTGCGCTTCATGGACTACAAGGAACTCTTCCTCCCCTTCGCGATGGCGGGTCTCCTCCTGCTCACCCTCGAGGTGGCCTTGAGCTGCACCATCTTCCGCCGGATCCCATGAACCAGATCCACCTCCAGAATCTCGAGGCCCTCCACTGGCTGTGGTTGCTGCCGGTGGTCGCGGGCCTCTTCGTCTTCGCCGCGGCCCGGCGGCGGCGCGCCATGGCCGCCTTCATCGAGACCGGCCTCCAGAAGCGCATCCGCATCGCCGTCAGCCCGGTGCGGCGCCGCTGGAAGGCCGTCCTCGTCGTGGCCGCCCTCGCCGCCACCATCCTCGCCATGACCCGGCCCGGCTGGAACCCGAAGGCCCGCACCGTCGAGCGCCGCGGGCGCGATGTCGTCTTCCTGCTCGACGTCTCCCGCAGCATGCTCGCCGAGGATCTCGCCCCCAACCGCCTCGAGCGCGCCAAGCTCGCCATCAGCGACTGCGTCGAGCGCCTCGAGGGCGACCGTGTCGGCCTCGTCGTCTTCGCCGGCACCGCCGCCCTCAAGTGCCCCCTCACCCTCGACTACGGGTTCTTCCGCATGATGCTCGAGGACGTCTCGACCGACAGCATCGCGCGCGGCGGGACCCTCATCGGCGACGCCCTCCGATTCGTCCTCGACGACGTCTTCGACGACCAAATCAAGCAATACAAGGACGTCATCCTCATCACCGACGGCGAGGACCACGACAGCTTCCCGGTCGAGGCCGCCCAGACGGCCGGGGAACGCGGGGTGCGCCTCCTCGCGATCGGACTCGGCGACGAGAACGAAGGACGCCGCATCCCCGTCACCGGCCAGTCCGGCCGCCGCACGTTCCTCAAACACGAAGGCCGGGAAGTCTGGTCGCGACTCGACGCCGACACCCTCCGCAAGATGGTCAACGCCACCGGCGGAGGCCGCTACCTCAACGTCGCCACCGGCGCCTTCGACCTCGGCGAGATCTACATGAACCTCGTGGCCTCCGCCGAAAAGAAGGAACTCGAATCGAAGACCATCGAGCGATACGAGGAACGATTCCAGATCTTCCTGGCACTGGCCCTCGTTTGTCTGTCGCTCGAATATGTGATATCGGAACGCAGCAGATCGAAACCATGACCGTCCCGAGCCTCGATAGAACGCTTCCCCGCGCCGTGGCCGCCCTCGCCATGGCGGTCCTGCTCGTCCCGCCCGCCTCCGCCCGGGCCGCCGGCGCCCGCGAACTCGTCGCGCAGGGCAACGCCGCCTATCAACAGGGCCGATACGACAAGGCCCTCGATCGCTACGAGGAAGCCACCGTCGAACTGCCCGAGTCGCCCCGCCTCTACTTCAACCGCGGCGCGGCCCTCTACCGGCAGGATGACTACCCCGCGGCCCGCGAGGCGTTCCGCGAAGCCGCCCTGCGCGCCCGCGACCCGGAACTCACCGCCCGAGCGAAATACAACCTCGGCAACTGCGCCTTCCGCGAGGCGCAACGCCAGCGCGACAGCGACCTCGCCAAGGCCATCGAATACTCCCGCGAAAGCATCTCGCACTACCAGGAAGCCCGGGACCTCGCCCCCGGGTTCAAGGAAGCCGCCGAGAACATCGAAATCGTGCGCCTCTACGTCAAGAACCTCCTCGACGAACAAAAAAAACAACAAGAGCAACAGCAACAAGACCAGGACCAGCAGCAGAACCAGGACCACCAGCAGCAGCAACAGGCCGGCGACGACCAGCAGCAGCAGCAACCCCGCGACGGGGAGCAACCGGAGACAGACCCGTCCGGCGACGAAAACGAGCAGGAGGACGGCCCGCGGCAACAACAGGAGAACCAGGAACAGGAGAACCAACAGGAACAGCCCTCCGGGGAGGCGGAGCAGGAACAGCCCGAGTCCCGGGCGGCGGCCGCGCGGCGCGACACCGCCGAGGAGATCCTCGACGAGGAGAAGGAAAACCAGAAGCGCATGCGGCCCGTGATTCCCCGCGGGGTGCGGCCGGTCGAACGGGATTGGTGATGAGCACGCCTTCTGACAGAACCCGCACCCTGCCGTTCCTGCTCTTCGCGGTGAGCATGGCAGTCGCGGGCGGCGGCCTCTCCCGCGCCGCCGACGGACCCCTGACCGCCCGGGCCGCCACGGGGGCCGACACCGTCTTCGTCGGCGAGCCGTTCCTCTACCGGATCCAGGTTTCGGGCAGCGAATCCCCGAAACAGCCGGATCTCTCGCAGCTCGGGGACTTCCATGCCGCCTTCAAGGGCGGCGGCTCGAACTCGCGACGGTCGGTCCGCATCATCAACGGCCGGACAACCGAGAACGTGCAGCTCGGATACGTTTTCAATTACGAACTGCGCGCCAAACGCCCCGGCCGCCTCACCATCCCCGCCATCCCGGTCACCGCGGACGACAAGACCGCCTTGACCCAGCCGCTTTCGATCACGGCCCGCAAACCGTCCGAGACCGGCGACTTCAAATTGCGCCTCGGCCTCTCGAAGGACCGCGCCTATGCCGGCGAACAACTGACCCTCGAGGTGGTCTTCTACTTCCGCGCCAACGTCAGCGAACCGCAGTTGACGATCCCCGTGGTCGATCACGACGCCTTCGAGGTCTTCGATCTGGAAGGGAGCGAGGAACAAAAACCCGAACTTCTGGACGGCAAGCAGTTCAACACTTTGCGGATCAGGAAAGTCCTCGTGCCCCGGCGTCCCGGGGAGTTCCCGGTCGAGCCCGCCACCCTTTCCTTCAAGGGCGAGGATGGAACGGAAATCGCGGAGGACTTCTTCGGCCGGCGCGTCCGGCGTCCCCGCTACCGCCGCTTCGTCATTCCCTCGAACGCTCTGGACCTTTCGGTCCGGCCGCTTCCGGCTGAAGGCCGCCCGCGGAACTTCGCGGGCCACGTCGGGCAATACCAGCTCAGCGCGCAGGCCTCGCCCGTCGAGGTGAACGTCGGCGATCCCATCACCCTGAACCTCTCCGTCAGCGGCCCCCCGTTCCTCGAACCGGTCAGACTTCCCCCGCTGGACCGCCAGAAATCCCTGACCCGCGACTTCAAGGTCCCGGCCGAAATCGAGGACGGCGCGGTGGACGGCAACTTCAAGGTCTTCACCCAGACCGTCCGGGCCCTGCGGGACGACATCGAGGCCATCCCCCCCATCGAACTGCCCTACTTCGACACCGCCGCCGAAACCTACAAGGTGGCCCGCTCCGAACCCATCCCGATCACGGTGCGCCCGACCAAGGTCCTCACCGCGGGGGACGTCGAGGGACGTCCGCTGACCGCCGCCCAGCAGGAGATCCAGACGTGGATGCAGGGAATCGCGCACAACTACACCGGCCCCGAGGTGCTCTCCAGCCGTCCGCTCGGGTTCAGCGCCCTCTCCTCGCCGGCCCGGCTCGCGCTGGTGGCCGGTCCCCCGCTCGCCTACGCCCTGTTGCTGACGGTGGTCGTGGCGAACCGGAATCGCCGGGCCAACCCCGAGCTGGTCAGGGCCCGTCGCGCCCTTGCCCGATTCGACCGCGAAGCGGCCCGGGCCCCGAGCGCCGAACAGATCCTCGCCGCCTTCCGCACCTACCTCGGCGCCAAGCTCACAAGGACCCCCGACGCCCTCACCTTCCATGACGTCGCCGGACCGTTGAACGCCAAGGGGGTCGACGAGGACCGGCTCGACCGCCTCAGGCAGATCTTCGTGCTCGGCGAGGCCAGCCGCTTCGCGGGAGGCGGCGGCGAGGCCGACACCGCCCGCCTCCACGAGGAGGCCTCGAAACTCGCCCGCGAACTCGACAAGATCCTGAAGTGAACCCCTACTTCCAGAGGGTCGCCCGCCTGCTCGCCCTGTGTCTCCTCGCCTCGAGTCCCATCACCCGGGGCGCGCTCGACGGGTTCGAGGCCTCCGCCCTCTTCAAGGAAGGCCGCGAACTCTTCGAGCAGGCAAACGCCATCGCGGCAAGCGACCCCGAACGGGCCCGCGACCTCTACCTCGAGGCCGCCATGCACTTCGAGCGCCTCGTCCGCGACGGCGCCGCCCACAACGGCCGGATCTACTACAACATCGGAAACGCCTACTTCCGCGCCGGCGACCTCGGCCGCGCCATCCTCAACTACCGCCGCGCCGAACAGTTCATCCCCAACGACACCAACCTCCAGCAAAACCTCGCCTTCGCCCGCTCCCGCCGCAAGGACAAGCTCGAAGAAACCCCGGAAGCCCGCGTCTCGCGCACCCTCTTCTTCTGGCATTACGATCTCTCCTTCACTCAGCGCTTCCGCCTCTTCGTGGCCGCCTTTGCCGCGCTCTGGGGCGCCGCCGCCCTGCGCCTCTTCATGCCGCGCCCCTTCCTCAGGTGGGTCCTCGGCGTGGCGGCCCTCCTCGCCCTCGCAATGGCCGCCTCCCTGATCACGGAATCCCTCGACCTCGAAAACGAACGCCCCGGCGTCGTGCTCGCCGGGGAGGTCGTGGCCCGCAAGGGCGACAGCCAAACCTACGCCGCCGCCTTCAAGGACCCCCTCCACTCCGGAACCGAGTTCCTCCTCCTCGAACAACGCCGCAAGTGGGCCCACGTCCAGCTCCCCGACGGCCGCCGCTGCTGGCTCCCCGCCAACTCCATCGCCATGGTGCGCCAGAGTCCGTGAGATCCGAAAGCCGCTGCGAACGTGTCAAGCTTCGAGGAGGACCCCGCATTGCCCCAACTGCGGCTTTGACAAACCATCGAGAATCAACCGATTCAATCAGGTCCGCCGCCTTGCCGGCCCTCCATTCCCCGGCGCGATCATGCCTCATCTCCGCGTCAACACGGCACCGGTCATTCCGGAAATTCCTCCGCTTGACAGGCCGGAATCCCGGAGTTTTTTCTGTCGGCCGCGACCCCGAGGC
>CAYPUM010000328.1:0-4897 GCA_964413545.1 uncultured Roseibacillus sp.
GTGGCCTTCGTGATCTTCTTCATGTGGGTTCGCTGGACTCTGCCGCGATTTCGATACGACCAGCTCATGAAGCTCGGCTGGGTGTTCTTTTTCGAGCTGGCCCTCTTCAATATCTTCCTTGCGGCCTTCATCATCGCCGCTCCCAGCCTCGGTTGGCCGCGCACCGTCATCGGCCTCGGCGTCCTCGCCGCTCTCGTCTTCGCCGCGATCGCCGTCACGCGGTCCGTCGAGCCGCCCGCCCGGCATCGTCCCCACCCCTCTTCCCGATAGACGCATCATGGCAACCGTCAAGAAAGTCCAACGCCCCAGCCTGACCCTCGCCGAGAAGCTCTATCTTCCCGCCATCTTCAAAGGCCTCCTCGTCACTCTCGGGCACGCCCTCCGGTCTCTGCGCGGCAAAACCCGCGGCCGCGGGGCCCTCGAATCCTCCGGACTCGGCATCACCATGCAATACCCGGAAAACAAGTGGGACCAGCGGCTGCCTGATTACCATCGCGGCGTCCCCGCCCTCGTCACCGACGAATTGGGACGCGAACGGTGCGTCGCCTGCCAGCTCTGCGAGTTCATCTGCCCGCCGCGCGCCATCTCCATGAAACCCGGCGCCCTCCCGCCCGACGACCCCTGGGCCAAGGTCGAAAAAGCCCCGGTGGAATTCGATATCGACATGATCCGCTGCATCTATTGCGGCCTCTGCGAGGAGGTCTGCCCCGAACAGGCCATCTTCCTCCGCCCCGATTACTCCGTCACCGGAACCTCCCGCGCCGGGATGATCCACGACAAGAAAATGCTCTACGAGATCGGCGGCGTCCGCGTCGGTCTCGTCAACAAGTGGAATGAACTGAAGTAGCCGCCAACCACCACCCGATCCCCGTGCCCCAGATCTTTTTCTACCTCTTCTCAGCCCTCGCCGTGGCGGGCGCCATCGCGCTGGTCTCGTTCCGCAACCCGGTTTCCTGCGCCATGTCCATGGTGGCGTCCTTCGTCGGTCTGGCGGCCCTCTTCATCGGGCTCAACGCCTATTTCGTCGGCATCATCCAGATCCTCGTCTATGCGGGCGCCATCATGGTGCTGTTCCTTTTCATCATCATGCTGCTCGACCTGAAGGCCGAAACTCTCCGCCGTTCGCGACCAGGCGCGGTGGTGGCCGCGGTCGCCATTCCCCTCCTCTTCATCGTGCAGCTCTTCGGCGTCCTGCCGCAAACCCCCCAACCCGAACCCGAACCGCTGGCCCTGCGGGATGCCGCAGAAGGGTTCCGCGACAAGTCCGTCATCAAGAACAAGCTCGCAAACGACACCCTCCCCGACGTCCACCTCGTGGGGTTGACCCTCTTCGGCAGCAAGGGCGCCGACCATCCCCTCCCGTCGCCCGGCTTCAACTTCCCCCTCCAGATCATCGGAATCCTGCTCCTCGTCGCCAGCGTCGGAGTCACGGCCTTGTCCCGCAAGCAGCACGCCGCGGAGCCGCCCGGCAACCCCTCACGGAAATCTCCTCATCCGTGACGACAACCGTTGCCCGAGCCATGTCAGACGCCTCCCTTCACGAGTTCCTTTTCGTTTCCGGGCTCCTTTTCGCCATCGGTCTGGCGGGAGTCATCATCCGGCGCAACATCATCATCATCTTCATGTCGCTCGAACTGATGCTGGCGGCCGCCAACCTCACCCTCGTGGCCTTCTCCCGGTTCCACCCCGTCAACGGCCTGCCCGACTACAATGGTCAGGTGCTGGTCTTCTTCATCATCACGGTCGCTGCCGCCGAGGTCGCCGTGGGACTCGCCATTATCGTCGCCCTTTACCGCGCCCGCCAAACCGCCAACATCGACGACCTCACCAGCATGAGGAACTAGCCAACCAACCACCCATGGACCCCTTCTGGCTCCTGCTGATCCTTCCACTGGCCTCCGCGGCCCTGATCCAGCTGCGGCTGAAATCCAATCCGGCCCTTTCGGCCGGGGTCGCGACCGGCTCGGTGGTGGTCACCTTCGTCTTGTCCCTCGCCCTTCTCGGGAGTTCCAACGGGAACAGTTCTTTCAAGTGGGTCGACCTTTCGGGGTTCACCCTCCAGGTCGGACTTCATCTGGATCCCCTCTCGCGGGGAATGATGTTCGTGGTCACGGGAATCGGGATGCTGGTCCACATCTTCTCCCTCGGATACATGCGGGACGACGAAGCCAAGGCGCGCTACTTCTGCGGCCTGTCGTTCTTCATGTTCTCCATGACCGGCATCGTGCTCGCCGACAACCTCATCATGATGTTCATCTTCTGGGAACTGGTCGGGTTCAGTTCCTATCTGCTCATCGGGCATTGGTTCCGGAAGCCCGCCGCCGCCGAGGCCGCCAAAAAGGCCTTCATCGTCAACCGCATCGGCGACTTCGGGTTCATGGCGGGCATCCTCATGCTCTGGCGAATCCTCGGCAGCCTCGTCTTCGACGAGATGACCATGCCCGATCAGGGAACCACCCTCCTCGGAGTGGCGGTCCTGCTCACCTTCTGCGGCGCCGCCGGCAAGTCCGCCCAGTTCCCGCTGCACGTCTGGCTGCCCGACGCCATGGAAGGCCCCAGCCCGGTCTCGGCCCTCATCCACGCCGCCACCATGGTGGCCGCCGGCGTCTATATGCTCTTCCGCCTCCAAGTCGCCGCGGGCGCCCAGATCTTCGCCGGTTTCGCCGGCGACACCGTCGCATGGGTCGGGGCCCTCACCGCTCTCCTCGCGGCCCTCATGGCAACCCAGCAGGACGACATCAAGCGCATCCTCGCATACTCGACGGTCTCCCAGCTCGGATACATGATCATGGCGGTCGGACTCGGGGGACACACCCCCCCCGGCGCCGCCAACCTCGCCGGACAGGCCGGTCTCTTCCACCTCTACACGCACGCCTGGTTCAAGGCCCTCCTCTTCCTCGCCGCCGGCGCCGTCATCCTGTCCTGCCGTCACGAGCAGAACATCTGGAAGATGGGCGGCCTCGCCAAACGCATGCGTCTCACAACGCTCGCCTTTGCCGCCGCCACCGCCGCCCTGATCGCGGCGCCCCTCACCTCCGGATTCTTCTCCAAGGAGCAAATCCTCGAAGTCGCCCGCCACCACGCCCCCGCCCTCTTCTGGATCGCGGTGTGCGTGGCTCTTCTCACTGCTTTCTACATGACGCGCCTCTTCGTGGTCGCCTTCCTCGGCACGCCCCGGACCCACCCCGCCGAAGACGCCCGCGAGACGACACCCGTCATGCTCATCCCCTTGCTCGCCCTCGGATTCATGGCCCTTGCCTCCGGTTATCCCGTCCTCGCCAAGCGCCTGTTCCCGGCTTTCCACGATCCGGGATACCTCATGCACTTCGGTTTCATTCCCGGCGTGTCGATCGCGGCCCTCCTCGCCGGAGCCGCATTGGGTTGGACCGTCTACGCCGGCCGTAGTTCCGATCCTCTCGCCTCGAACCCCCTCTTCCGCCTCTTCCGCAACAAGTTCTTCTTCGACGAGCTTTACGCAAAGCTGGTGCGATACGGACAGGACTTCGTTGCGGCCATCGTTCACTTCTTTGACGAGTTCGTGATCAACAGCCTCTTCGTCGGAGGCCTCGCACGCACCGCGGCGGGGCTGGGGGATTTCTTCCGCCGTCTCCAGACCGGCAACCTCCAGGGATACGCCATCCTGTTCGGCGCCGGCGTCCTGCTCGTCGTCTACCTTACCGTCTTCGCCCGCTGACCGCCATGCTCCTCCTCCTCCTCCTCATCATCCCGATCGCCGCCGCCGCCGCCGTCCTCGCGGGCGCTCCGGCAAGGAGGACTGCCACCGTCGCCGCGGGCGCCTCCCTCGCCTTCGGCCTCGTCCTCGCCACGCTCTGGGGCGCGGGAAATCGCGACCTCGGTTCCCTCACGATCCCCGTCCTCTCGAAGCCCGCCATCTCCCTCTCCCTCGGCCTCTACGACGGCATGAGCGTCATCATGATGCTGCTCACCGTCATCGTCGCGTTCGCCGCCGTCTGCACCGGCGAGTGCAAAGACGAGCACGCCCGCCTCTGGTACTCCTCCACCCTCCTGCTCGCCGGCGGCGCCCTCGGCGCTTTCCTCTCCACCGACCTCTTCTTCTTCTACGCCTTCCACGAACTGGCCCTCATCCCGACCTTCCTCATGATCGGCCTCTTCGGACGAGGCGACCGCAGGGCGATCGCATGGAAGATCACCCTCTATCTCGCCTTCGGATCCATCGTGCTGCTGGCCGGACTCCTCTGGCTGGTCAGCGCTTCCGGCGCAGCCAGCCTCGCCTTCGACGATCTGCTGTCCCGCACCATCCCGCTCGAAGCGCAGCGGGGCATCTCGGCGTTCCTCCTTGCCGGCTTCGGCGTCCTTGTCTCGCTCTTCCCGTTCCATTCATGGGCTCCTCCGGCCTACGCCAGCGCTCCGGCGCCCATCGCCATGCTCCACGCCGGGGTCCTCAAGAAGTTCGGGCTTTACGGCCTCCTGCGGCTCATGCCCCTCGTCCCGGACGGGATGCACTCATGGCTGGAGATTCTTCTCCTTCTCCTCCTTGGAAATATCATCTGGATGGGCTTCGTCACCATCAACCAGAAGCGCCTCGACACCCTTCTGGGCAGTTCCAGCGTCATGCATATGGGATACATCTTCCTTGCCGTCGCGGCCCTCATCGCCGCCGGGGGCGCATCCAACAATCCCCTCGCCAAGCCCGCCGCGGTCCTCCTCATGTTCGGGCACGGCATCTCAGTGGCCCTCCTCTTCGCGCTCGCGGACCGCATCGAGCGCGCCGCCGGGACCCTCGAACTGCGAAACCTCGGAGGCCTTGCCGTCACCGCCCCGTCCCTCGCTTTCCTCTTCGGCCTCGCCGCCATGGCCTCCATCGGCCTCCCCGGCCTCGCCAACTTCGCCGGCGAAATCCTCGTCTTCCTCGCCG
>CAYPUM010000329.1:0-4887 GCA_964413545.1 uncultured Roseibacillus sp.
ATCTGAAGCGGGAGAACCGGAACACGGACCTGCTGAAGGTCACCTTTCCGATCGACCAGAAGGAGCCGATCCGGACCACGCTGCCGTTTGCCTCGCCGTGGCGGGTGGCTGTGATCTCGGCCGGCGATCTCGGGACGATCGTCGAGCAGACGATGTTCGAGAACCTCAACCCGCCAACCGAGCCGGAGCTGGTCGACGCCGACTGGATCCAGCCCGGCCGGTCGAGTTGGGACTGGTTCGCCGGCGACAAGGCGAACTGGAAAGGCTGGGTCAACTTCGCCTCCGAAATGGGCTGGGAATACCACCTCATCGATGACGGCTGGGAAGGCTACGTCAAGGAACCGGCCAAGGCCACCGCCTACGCCGCCGACAAGGGGGTCGGAATCATCGCCTGGCGCCGGACCCCGGGACTCATGAAGCCCGGGGCCGTCGAGAAGCTCTTCAAGCAATACTCCGAGATCGGCTTCCACGGCTCGAAGATCGACTTCTTCGACCGCCTGCCGGACGGCAAGGGAACCACCGCCGACTACGAGGACACCCAGATGGCGGTCGCCTTGCGCGACGAGATCTGCCGGCTCGCCGCCAAATACAAGCTCCACCTCGTCTTCCACGGCTGCGCGATTCCGTCCGGCGAGCGCCGGCGCTGGCCGCACCTCGTCGGCACCGAGGCCATCAAGGGCCAGGAGGGCGGCCCGAGCGCCGAAAGCGACAACTGCGTGGCTTACGTGCGCAACCCGCTCGGCTCGGTCGATTGGTCGCCGACCTGGTTCGGCAAGGACGGCAAGACCGACGCCTACCAGCTCGCCACCAGCGTGGTGTTCCAGTCCGGGTTTCTCATCTTCGCCGACCTCCACAAGGACTACCTCGCCCACCCGTCGAAGGAGCTGCTGAAGAAGGTCCCCGCCGCCTGGAACGAGACACGCTTCATCGACGGCTACCCAGCCTCGCACACCGTGATCGCCCGCCGCAGGGGCGACACATGGTTCGCCGGCGCCCTCGCCTCGAAGGCCCGCGAGATCAAGCTGCCCCTCGACTTCCTGGCCAAGGGGACGACCTACACCGCAAGCATCTTCCGCGACAAGCTCGAGGGCCTCAAATGCGTCAGCGAATCAAGGCAGGTCAAGGCCGTCGACACCCTCGAATTCAAGACCGCCGACCGCGGCGGGTTCATCGTCCACTTCGAGCCAAAGGGGAAATAGGGTCCTCGAAATCCAGAACTCATCACGAATGAGTCAAGTTCTCTGGAAGCAAGGCTGCCCTGCCTATGATGCAGGATACAGGATTCAGGATGCAGTTCCGTGTTCCCTGCATCTTGCATCTTGCATCTTGCATCTTGAGTCCTGCATCCTGCATCCTGGTCCGAGGCTTGCCTCGGTTGATCGCGCCGCAGGAACCACACTTCGCCCCCCGCCATGAGAACCACCGCCCTCATACTCGCCCTCGCCGCGATCCTGGCGCCGCTCGCCCGCGGCGGGAACCCGCCGTCCCCGGACCCCGCCCACACCCGCTGGTTCCGCGACGCACGGTTCGGCATGTTCATCCACTTCGGGCTTTACAGCATCCCCGCCGGCCAGTGGAAGGGAGTGAAGTCGGGGCGCAACTGGTACGCGGAGTGGATCCGCGCCCAGCAGTACTTCGAGCGGTTCAACGAGCGCGGGGTGCACGGGCTCTCGCGCGAGGAATACGACACGCTCCTCGGACGGTTCAACCCCACCGGCTTCGACGCCGGCCAATGGGTCGGGCTGGCGAAGGAAGCGGGGATGAAATACATGCTGATCACCGCCAAGCACCACGACGGCTTCTGCCTGTGGCCCAGCAAGGTCAGCAGCTATAACGTGGTCGACGCCACCCCGTTCGACCGCGACATCCTCGGGGAACTCGCCGCAGCCTGCAAAAAACACGGCATCCGGCTCGGCTTCTACTACTCCCACTGGCAGGATTGGGGGCACAAGGGCGGTGCGATCCCCCACTGGGCCGGAGGAACCAAAGACGGGGTTAAACCAAACTTCGTCCACCCCACCCAGGAGGAGTTCGGCAAATACTGGAACACGATCGTCATCCCCCAGGTCGGCGAACTGATCGACCGTTACCAGCCCGCCTTCTTCTGGTTCGATTGCTGGCAGGGCGCCGGACACCTCACCCCGCAGCGGCTCGAACAACTGATCGGATTCGTGAAGGAGAAGTCGCCGTCCACCATGGTCAACAGCCGGATCGGCGTCACATGGAACCACCCGCAGGGCGACGCCCTGGCCGACTTCATCTCGAAGGGCGACAACGAGATCCCGCAGGAGCCGATCAACCGGCCGTGGGAGGCGTCGGGGACGATGCAGAACTCCTGGGGCTACCACCAGCTCGACCCGAACTGGAAGCCGGTCGGCGCGCTGATCCGCAACCTCGTCACCTGCACGTCGAATGGCGGCAACTACCAGCTCAACGTCGGCCCGATGGGCGACGGCCGCTTCCCGCCGGCCGCGGTCCGCCGCCTCAAGGAGTTCGGCAGCTGGCTGGTGGTCAACGGCGAGGCGATCCACGGCGCGGAGGTGGTGCCGCTGCCGGCGCCGGAATGGGGCAAGCTCACCGGCCGCCCGGTCGACGACGGCTACCGGCTCTACCTGCACATCTTCAACTGGCCGGGCAACCGGCAACTCACCGTGCCCGGGCTGGCCGCCGCCCCGCGCCGGGCGTGGCTGCTCGAAACCAACTTCGTCCTCGCCGGCAAGGTGACCGGCGACGCCCTCGCCGTCACCCTCCCGCCGGGCGGTCCGCCCGACCAGCGGGTCTCGGTGGTGGCACTCGAATACGACGCCAGGCCGGTGAAGAAGTGACGTGAAACTCGGCATCACCGGCATCCAACTCGAAACAAGGAGATCCCAATGAGAAGAGTCGTCATTTCAGCAATCATGGCGCTGTCGGTCCCGGCCCTTGCCGCGGCGGCGGAAGACCGGCCCGAACGCCCCAACATCATCTTCATCGTGGCCGACGACCTCGGCTATGGCGAACTCGGCTGCTACGGCCAGGAAAAGATCAAGACCCCGCGGCTCGACCGCATGGCCGCCGAAGGCATCCGGTTCACCGACCACTACGCCGGCTACAACGTCTGTTCGCCGTCGCGGGCCTGCCTGATGACCGGCAGGCACCTGGGGCACGTCCACGTGGGACAGGGCGGCAGCCTCAAGAAAGAGCACATCACCGTCGCCATGCTGCTCAAGAAGGCAGGCTACGCCACGTGCATGATCGGCAAGTGGGGGTTGGTCGGCCGCCCCGGCCACCCCGGAAGCCCAAACAACAAGGGCTTCGACCACTGGTTCGGCTACGACAACCAGGGATTCGCCCACTTCTACTACCCCGAATTCCTCTGGCGCAACGACCGGAAGGTGCTCTACCCGAACAACCACAACCTGCGGACCGAGACCGGCGAGTACATCCCCGACGTCGACGCCAAGGGCACCTACAGCCATGACGAGTTCACCAAAGAGGCCCTCGGCTGGATCAGGGAGAACAAGGACGGCCCCTTCTTCCTCTACCTGCCCTATGCCATCCCACACGCCGAACTCACCGTGCCGCGCGACTCGCTCGAACCCTACCTCAAGCTCGGCTGGCCGGAAACACCCAAGCTCATCGACAAGGGCAACAACGGCGGCGGCGGATACGGCAGCCAGTACACAAGGGGCTATTGCGCCCAGAGCCACCCGAACGCCACCTACGCCGGCATGATCACGCGCATGGACCGCGACATCGGACGCATCCTCGACCTGCTCGGCGAACTGGGTATCTCCAGAAACACCCTTGTCCTCTTCAGCAGCGACAACGGACCATCCGGCGAGGGAGGCCAGGACATCAACTTCTTCGACAGCAACGGACCGCTCTCCGGAGCCAAGCGCAGCCTCAAGGAGGGCGGCATCCGCGTGCCGATGATCGCCCGCTGGCCCGGCACCATCAAGCCCGGGCGCACCAGCAATCACCCCAGCGCCTTCTGGGACTTCCTGCCCACCGCCTGCGCGCTGGCCGGCGTCACGCCGCCCGAGAAAATCGACGGCATCAGCTACCTGCCGGAATTGCTCGGCAGGACCGCCGAACAGAAAAAACACGAATACTTCTATTGGATCTGGGCCATCCGCTCGGGCAAGTGGAAGCTCCATCCCGCCGGCAAGGACAAGTTCCGGCTCTACGACCTCGAAAACGACATCGCCGAAAAACACGACGTGGCCGGCAAGTTCCCCGAGGTCGTCGAGCGATGCAGCAAGTACTTCGAGAAAGCGAAGCGATGATGTCGCCCTGAATGCCCTTCCGCCGGATCCCGGCGTGCAACAAATCCACTGGAGAAGCCAACCATGAAACGACTGATGTGCTCACTTGTTCTCGGGACCGCGGCCCTGCCCGCATTCATCCCGTCTGCTCGGGCCGAGCAGCCCAAGGCCAAGGCCCCGAATTCGCAGGCCAACCAGACACCCGCCCGGCACGATGCGCGAATGCAGTGGTGGCGGGACGCCAAGTTCGGCATGTTCATCCACTGGGGCGTCTACGCCGTGCCCGGCGGCGAGTGGGGAGACCGGACCAACCACGCCGAGTGGATCCGCGAGACCGCAAGGATCCCGATCGACACCTACGCCAAGTTCCTCCCGCAGTTCAACCCGCTCAAATACGACGCCGAGCAGTGGGTTTTGGCCGCCAAACGAGCCGGCATGAAATACATCGTGATCACCTCGAAGCACCACGACGGGTTCTGCCTGTGGCCGAGCAAGCTGACCGACTACGACATCGAGTCGACCCCCTTCAAACGCGACATCCTCGGCGAACTGAAGAAGGCCTGCGACGAGCACGGAATGAAGCTCGGGTTCTACTACTCGATCATGGACTGGCATCACCCGAACTACCCGCCGCGCGGAT
>CAYPUM010000330.1:0-4886 GCA_964413545.1 uncultured Roseibacillus sp.
ACCTGCGGGTGGTCCTCGAGGGCCGCCATGACGGGATTCAGCGAAATGACCTGCAGCGTGAGGGCCGGAATGAACCCGGTCGCGGCGCGCGTCATGACGGCGTGCACCTCGTGCCCGCGCTTCACCAGTTGCGATGCCAGATCAACCGCCTTGTAGGCCGCGATCGATCCCGTGACTCCCAGAACGATGACCATGAACGAAGCTAGGCAGGTGAGGCCCCGCTCCGCAACGGATTTGGCGGATTTGACGGATCAGTCAATCCGAACCTCGGGCGTCTGAAGCCCTGCCTCACGAGTGATGTCCCCTTTCAGATGAATCCGGTTTGATTGCCCATTCTCGATCTTCGATGTGATTTCTGAAGTGAATCGCCCTTCAAAAATCAGAGATCGCCAATCATCAATCGGTCCGAGGCTTGCCTCCCTATGCCACCTCGACGCCGCGGTATCTGTAGTAGGCGGCGCAGGCGCCCTCCGAGGAGACCATGGTGGCGCCCAGCGGATGTTCCGGCGTGCATTTCGTCCCGAAGGCCGGACACTCGTGGGGTTTGATCCGCCCCTGCAAGACGAGTCCGCTCAGGCATTCCCCGGACTCCTCGACCCTCGTCTCCCCGACCCCGAACCTGCGCTCCGCGTCAAGGGCGAGGAACTCGTCCGCCAGGCCCAGACCGCTCGCGGGAATTTCTCCCACCCCCCGCCATTTCCGTGGCACGACGCGGAACACCTTCCGGATCAGCTCCCGCGCCGGCGCCGCTCCCTCCCGCCGCACCACCCGCGTGTACTGGTTCTCGACTTCCGCCCGCCCCTCTTCGAGCTGCCGCACGCACATCAGGACCCCCTGCAAAATGTCGAGCGGCTCGAAACCCGTCACCACGATCGGCGTCCCATACTTCTCCGCCAGCGGGTGGTATTCCTCGTAGCCCATCACGGTGCACACGTGCCCCGCCGCAAGGAACCCCTGCACGCGATTCTGCTCCGCGGAGAGAATCGCCTCCATTGCCGGAGGGACCAACACGTGCGACACCAGTATCGAGAAGTTCTCAAGGCCCTGTTGCGCTGCGCGCCACACCGCCATCGCCGTGGCCGGCGCCGTCGTCTCAAACCCCACCGCAAAAAACACCACCTCCCGGTCCGGATGCGCCGCCGCCAGCTTCACCGCATCCAGCGGCGAGTAGACAATCCGCACGTCGCCCCCCTGCGATTTCACCGCCAGCAGGTCGGTCGTGCTCCCCGGCACCCGCAACATGTCGCCAAACGAACAAAAAATCACTTCCCGCCGCGCCGCGATCGCCAGCGCCTTGTCGATCAGTTCCAGCGGCGTCACGCACACCGGACACCCGGGCCCGTGAATCAATTCCACCCCCTCCGGCAAAAGCTCGTCGATCCCGAATTTGACGATGGCGTGCGTCTGGCCGCCGCAGACCTCCATCAGCGCCCATGACCGGGTCGTCACCTCCCGCAGATCGGCCGCCAACTTCCGCGCCAGCCCGCCGTCCCGGTACTCGTCGACATACTTCACGCGGGTTCCTCCGCCTTTTCCAGCTCCTCCAGCTCCTCCATTTCACGCAAATATTCGAACACCTGCCGAGCCTCCTCCTCGTCCACCCTGCTGATCGCCAGCCCCACGTGCACCAGCACGTAGTCCCCCACCTCCGCCTCCGGCACACACCCGAGGTTCACTTCCTTCAAAATCCCCCCGAAATCCACCTTCCCGCTCCGCCACATCGGATCGTCCCCCTCAATCTCCACCAGCTTGCCAGGAACCGCCAAACACATGCCGGACCCTACCCCCGCCCCCAGCCAATGACAACCGCAAGAAGCTCTTTGTTGACAATATCGCAGAAGAAGATCAAGAAAACCCTTGCTGATGCGAACGAGTCGCAACGGGAAGCATCCAGCCTTGAGCCTGATCCGACGCTCTGCCAGCAGCGATCGCACTATTGCTTCATCCCGGACAAAAATGAAATCCCCGTAACCGGGCTGAAGGCCTCGAACACCTACCCCTACTCGATCCGCGCCGGAGAGACGGCCCTCGGCGGGTTCCGCTTCAAGACGGCCCCGCCGGCCGGCGCGGGCCTCGTGAAGTTCGCCTACTGCGGGGACAGCCGCGAGGGGCGCGGCGGCCTCGACCATGCCTTCATGGGCATGAACATGGCGCTTTTCGAGCGGAACGTGAACCATGCCTACAACCTCGGGGCGGACTTCTTCCTCATGGGCGGCGATCTGGTGATCTCCTCCCAGGATTTCGGATCGCCATGCCGCCTTGTTCCGGGCTAGGGTCGGGCGCGATGTTATTTGATCTCTGCCACGCCGCCGCCCTCGCCGGGGCGATCCGCCTTGCCGCCGGGCTTGGGGTGCTCGTGCTGCCCGGCGTGCATGCTGCCGAGCCGCCGCGTCTGCAGTCGCAGGTCAAGGGGCTCCTTGTGATCGAGTTGGACGACGGTTCGGTCGCGGGCACCGCCTCCCAAATGAACGCCACCGCGGTCAGCGACGAAGAGGGCGCGTTCTCGATCGGTTTCAACCAGGAAGTGGGAAGACTGATGACCTCCGCCACCAGCGAGGTCGCCAAATTCATTCGCATCCGGCACCGCGAGAGACTCCCCCTCGGATACCGGGTCGAACTGGGATTCGCGGACAAGTACTCCCCCAAGGACGGTCCCTCCGCGGCCCTTGTGTGTGCCCTGCTGGTCGACTCCATCATCACCGGGGACGAACTCGACCCGGACTTCGCCGCCACCGGGGACATGACCGCCACCGGGGAGGTGCGGCCCGTCGGCGGCATCATGGGCAAGATCCGTGCCGCCTCGAAAAAGGGCTGCCCGATCATCGGCCTGCCCGCCGCCAACAGCCACACCGTCTCCGACCTCTACATCATGCAGGGCATCGCCCCCCTCCACGCGATCCAGATCTTCTCCCTCGAGAACTTCGACGAGGCAAGGAAACTCGGAATCGCGAATCGGGACCGGAAGTTGCAGAGCGCCCTCGACGAATTCGCCCTCGTCCGGAAGGCCCTCGAACGTGACGAACGATTCGCCACCCACCCGAAGGTGCGGGCAAAACTCAAGAAGATCGTGGACCTCGCCCCGAACCATCTCTCGGCGCGGGTCCTCTATCTTCACAGCGTCAAGCGGGGACCGTCGAAGCTGTCGCTGGCGGGCTCCATCATGGCGATCGATGAGGCGGCGGCCTCCTTCGGCGTCATGATGGAAGACGGCAGTTTCCTCGACACCGGCAGCGACGACGTCCTCGCCGGACTCGTCTTCGAACTCCGGCGCCTCCGCCCGATGCTCGACCCCCGCACCAAGGACTTCTTCGACGCCTACGTGGAACTCAGTTCCTACGTGAAGGAGATCCGCTCCCGCCGCATCATCAACGAACAGATCCAGCGCGAACTCCGGACCCGAAGCCGCCGCGTCGTCAGCGAGGAACGCGAACTCCTCAACAACGAGGAGGTCCGCGAGGAACTCATGCTCGATTGAGCCGGGCGCTGCCAAAGCGCGGACGGCAAGAATCGGGGCGGCCCTTGGAGTGCCTCGCCTGCCTCCACCACCTGGATGCATCGCCCCGGCGCGGAGTCACCTCCCTCCTTCACAACCGCCGCGGACCGGGCCCGGCAACTGCGCCGCCACCGCCTGGCCGCAGGAGACCCCGCCGTCGTTGGGCGGGATGCGCTGGTGCCAGAAGGGCCGGAATCCCGCCTTGCGCAGTTCCCGCACCGCCCCTTCGAGCAGGATCCGGTTCTGGAAGCAGCCCCCGCTCAGCACGACCTGCCCGCATTCCGCCCGGCGCGCCACCTCGACCAGCGCCCCGACAAGGGCGCGATGGAACCGGGCCGCCAGCGGGCCGGGCCCTTCCCCGGCCGCCAGCCCCGTCGTCATGGCCTCGATCCACGGCGCCCAGTCGACGCTCCACGGGCGTTCACGTCCGACTACGGACACCGTAAATCCAGCGGCCTCGCCGGCCGCCGCGGCCGCGGATTCGAGTTCCATCGCGGCCTGCGCCTCGTAGTGCGCCACCTGGCGCAGGCCCAGCAGCGAGGCCACGCCGTCGATCAGGCGCCCGGCGCTGCTGGTCGGGACGGTGTTGACGCCGCGGGCGAACATGCGCTCCAGCAGCCTCCGTTCGTGGGCGGCGAACCTGTCGCCCAGTTCCTCGAAGCGTCCCATCTCCCACAACATCCCGGCCATGGCCCGCCGCGGTTCGCGGGCCGCGGCGTCCCCCCCCGGCAACGGGAAGGTCCGCAGGTGAGCCGCCCGCCGGAATCCCCCGGCCGAAATCTCGAGAAACTCCCCGCCCCAGATCGTGCCGTCCGTGCCGTATCCCGTCCCGTCCCAGACCGCCGCCAGCGCCGGGGGCGCGATTCCGTTCTCCGCCATGCAGGCCATGGCGTGGGCGTGGTGGTGCTGCACCCGTGTTACGTGAAGTCCGGTAGATTCCGCGTAGCGGGTCGAGGCGTAGTCGGGGTGCTGGTCGCAGGCCACGCGCCGGGGCGCGACCTCGAAGAGCCGCTGCAGGTCCCGCGCGGCGCGTTCGTGGGCCCGGCAGGCGGCCTCCGTTTCGAGGTCGCCGAGGTGCTGGCTCACGATGACGCGTCCGGCGCTTGCGACCGCCACGGTGTTCTTCAGGTGCGCCCCCACCGCCAGCACCGGCGGGGCGTCCGGCGCCAACCCGCCGTCCGGGAGGGGGACCGGCATCGGGGCATATCCCCGCGCCCTCCGCAGCACCATCTCGCGACCCAGCAGAACCCGTGCGATCGAGTCGTCCACGTGCCGCACGATCGGGCGGTCGTGCACAAGGAAGAGGTCCGCGATGCCCCCCAGCCGGTCGAGGGCCTCCTCGTTGCCGGTGCAGATCGGCTCGTCGCTCAGGTTCCCGCTGGTGGCCACCACG
>CAYPUM010000331.1:0-4878 GCA_964413545.1 uncultured Roseibacillus sp.
GCCTTGATCCCGTTGGTGCTCGCCTCCGAGCAACCGGGCAAGGAAATCCTGAACCCGGTGGCCATCGTCATCGTTGGCGGGCTGGTCAGTTCGACCTTGCTCGGTCTGGCCGTGACCCCCGCGCTGTTCTGGCGCTTCTGCCGCAAGGCGGCCGCCAAGTCCCTGGAAAGCGGCGCATCTGCGTCGATCTAACATAATGAGAAAACTGAACCCGAAGCAAAGCAACCAAATGAAAATGCAATTCCACAAAATGCCGGCCGCGTGTGCGGCCGTTGCCATGGCCGTTGCCCCGAGCGTTTGCGCGGAGCAAGGTCACGACCATGCGAAGAAGATCGCCGGCCCGAACGGAGGACGCGTCATCAACACGGTCGAACCCCACCTCGAGTTTTTCGTCACGAAGGACCGCAAAGTGAAGATCACCGCCGCCAACGACGATGGTAAGGCGATCGCACTTGGCGGCCAGACCGTGCGGGTCATCGGCGGAAGCCGCTCGAATCCGACACGGTTGAGCTTCACCAAGGAGGGTGACTCACTGGTTTCGGACAAGGCGCTTCCCGAGGGTAACGACTTCCCGGTGGTTGTTCAGATCAAGGTCACGTCCGACGCGAAGACGGTGATTGACAAATTCAACCTGAACCTCAAGGACTGCCCGACTTGCGAGCACAAGGAATACGCCTGCACGTGTGATCATGGTGAGGGTTCACACGAAGGACACGACCACTGAGATCAACAGTGGCGCCCTCCGAGGCGGGCCGGGAATGCCGCGGCGTTCCCGGCCCAAAAAGTGACATGTCCCACGATCATTCATCCCCTGTTGACCACGACAGCGAAGGCAACCTGAGAGCCGCTTTCGCGCTCAATCTCGGATTCACGATTCTCGAAATCGTGGGCGGATTGTGGACCAACAGCATCGCAATCCTGACCGACGCCGTGCATGATGCCGGCGACGCAGCCTCACTCGGTCTAGCCTGGTATTTTGAACGAGTTTCGGCCCGCGAGGGGACGACCCGGCACACCTACGGTTTTGTCCGTTACCGCCTGCTGGGTGGCCTCATTACCGGGCTTGTATTGATCGTGGGTCTGGGGTTCGTCCTCTGGCATGCGATCCAGAGGTTCGTCGATCCTGAACCCGTGAATGCCCCGGGCATGATGGCTCTGGCGGTTCTTGGAGTGGCTTTCAACGGTGCGGCGGTTCTGCGAGTCAGAAAGGGCGGATCTTTGACTGAGCGAGTGGTCAGTTGGCACCTGCTGGAGGACACGCTCGGATGGCTTGCGGTGTTGATCGGGGCTGGCGTGATGGCGCTCATCGACTTGCCGGTCATCGATCCCATTCTCTCCATCGGGATCTCCCTGTTCGTTCTTTGGAACGTTGGGCGAAACCTGACAAAGGTCATGCGGGTGTTCCTGCAGTCGTCGCCGGATTCCTTCGATGCCGGTGAGTTCCGAGGGCGCTTGGCGGCACTTCCCAAAGTTCTCAGTTTTCACCACCTGCATGTTTGGTCGCTCGACGGTGAACGTCATGTGTTGACCGTGCACGTAGTCATGGCGCCCGACGCGGAACGTGATGAAATCCTGCAACTGAAGCGCGAGGTGCGCGCGGCCCTCGACAATGACGATTTTGAGCACGTCACCGTGGATGTCGAATTGCAGGGAGAGGATTGCTCTGCCGAGGGGCAGTGAGAACTCGCGAAAGTCCCGGAGTTTCAATTGCCATACAGCAAGATGGCAGCCCGGTGTGGGGCTGTCTGTCGCGGGTTCTCGTGCTGCCAACTACCAATCTCTGAAAACAGCCCAGTTGCGGTTCGAACCGCGTCACAATCGCACGAACCGGACTCGAACCTCCACAACCCCCTGATCATCAGCCTCTCACAAGACAGAGAATACCGCCAAATTGTTCGAAATGCGGTGCCTTCGGGTCGCCATACTTTCCCCGGTTCGAACTTTCGGGCCCCGCATGCGCCGCCGCCAAGGCGCCCGGAATTCCCCGGTTTCCAAGGGTTTGCGGGGCGGTTCACCCGAGGGCGTTCTGGCCCAGTTCGACCAGTCTTCGCCACCTCCTTCGCCCGCCCGGGGGCTCTGGCGGGACCGAGGGGGATGGGGCGACCATGGAGTCGTCACCGATCTCGGCGCGGGCTTCTCGTTCGGCACGTATTCCGGGTTGTCCCGCGGAAGTTTCGCCCCGCCGTCGGCCAGGCGCCTCATCAGGATCGTCTCGAGTTCGGCCGCCTGGTCCGCCATGTCGGCGGCGAGGTCCTTCTCCTCGCCGGGGTCCGCGGAGAGATCGAACAACTCGCGCGAACCGTCCCAGAACTTGATCAGTTTCCAGTCGCCCTTGCGGATGGCGCTGTAGGGAGGGATGCCGCAGCGGTAGTGGGGGAAATGCCAGAGCAATTCGTCGCGATCGAGACCCACCCGGCCGCCCGATTTCAGGTGGGCGACCAGCGAGAGCCCGTCGATGGCGCGGCCGCCGGGAAGCGGCACCGCGGCGGTTTCCAAGGCCGTGGGGAAGATGTCGATCGAACTGACCGGCGTTGTGCTCACCCGGCCAGCGGGGACCACGCCGGGCCAGCGGACGAGGAAGGGGACCCGGATTCCCCCTTCGTAGGGCGTTCCCTTGCCACCGCGGAGGGGCGCGTTTTCGGTGGGTTTGCCATCGTCATCGAGCCCTCCGTTGTCGCTGGTGAAGATGACCAGGGTGTCCTTGTCGATGCCGAGTTCCTTCAGCGTGGCGAGGATCCGGCCGGTCGAGTCGTCGACGGATTCGACCATCGCGGCGTACTTTGCATTGATGGCGTTCTTGCCGTCTTTTTCGTATTTGGCGGCGACCTCCCCGATGGCCTGGACGGGCGTGTGAACCGCGTAGTGGCTGACCTGCAGGAAGAACGGCTGTCTCTTGGCGTGCCAGCCCCGGATCAGGGCGGTGGCTTCGTCGGCCTCGCGGTGGGTCAGGTATTCGCCCGGCTTGCGACCGGGCAGCCCGTGGATCATTGGGAAATTCCTTTTTTGGGACCGGGTTCATGGGGCCTCAGGGGCCGGGGTTGGAGGGGGGTGCAACGCCAACAGGAATGCAGTCGGAGCCAGCAACACATCCGTTTCTGTGCAGAACACGAGTCCATTTGTGATCGGCGTATTCACGGCGGATGCCGAACGCCAACACGTCTACGGCCATGGAGTTGCCCGGAGTCAGAGCATTCTGAACGCCTACGTATTGAGACCCATTCCCCCAACCGGCACCGTCATGGTACTCGGGCAACCACCAAGCGATCTCGCCTCACATCTGCCGGGCATAGACGAAGTAGGCGCCCTGGCGTTTCCCGTCTGACGAGATGAGCCAGGCCTCGACGTCCACGTTGCCCTTGGGGAGATCGACGTCGAAGGTCACGGACGCGGCATCCTTCTTGACGGGCTTCTCCGTCGCACGCCCCGAGAGCGTCAGTTCCACCTTCGCAACGTCCAGCGCCACGCCGGGCACATCAATGCGGTAGGTCTTGTGACCGATGTACTCGATGTCAGGGTCGGTGGTCGGCGGAATGGGATCGCTCATGGCGGCCTCGACACCGCGCGGCCAACGGCGTACTTCGAACCGGTACCGTCCATCAGCAGGCACCTCCAACAGCCAGACCGGCGTAATGGGCCTGCCCTGGCGGATGGCTTGCTGCGTGATCGGGTTACCCGCGTTCGTAATGTCGGGCGTCAGCCGCATCTCCTGGCCCTTGGCCATGATGGGCCGCTCCATAATGTCACGCGTATCCAACGCCTTCCAGTGGGCATCGTATTTTGCTTTGAGCGCCGTCACCGTCTCGGGGTACTCCTCCGCGACATTCCGCTCTTGGGCTCGGTCTTCTCGAATACGGTACAACTCCGTCTTTCCTCCCGGTTTCTCCTGAATCATGCGCCACTCGGGCGTCAGCACCACCGCTCTTGTGTTCTTCTTGAGCGGCTGCCCGTTGTGATGGTGGTACACGATCATCCGCTCGCCCCATGTGCCGTCTCCCGAGAGCAAGGGTTTCAGGCTGCGACCGTCAAACGGCAGCAGCTCACGGTCAGGGCTCTTCAAACCACAATAGTCGATGAAGGTCGGCAGCAAGTCGAGGTGCGCCGTCAGTCCGTCAATGACGCGTGACTTGCCCACCAGCGACTCCGGGGCACGGAAGAAGCAGGGCACACGGTGGCCGCCTTCATAGCGAGCGCCCTTGAAGCCCCGCATGCCGGCCGTGTATGCGTCTTGGCTCTTGTCCGGAACATCGGAGCCATTGTCTGTTAGAAAGACGAGAATCGTATTGTCCGCCAGACCTTCCTTGTCCAGGAATGCCATCAGCCGGCCAAGGTTATGATCCACACGATTGATGGAAGCATAGAACGCTGCCCGCTCACGGCTGCAGGTTGCTTCGTAGGGTTTCAACCAGTCTGCCGGAACATTCCAGTCCCAGTGAGGGACGTTGGTCGCAATATACGAGAAGAAGGGCTGTCCCCGGCGCCTGGCATCTTTGATGAAGGCCATCGCCGCTTCGAAGTAGACATCCACATCGAACCCCTCCCGCTTCTCGGGTTTGCCGTTATGCCAGTACGTATCATGCATGCGATCGTTGTCCCAGTGGTCCTGACAGGTGGCCAGCCCATTGTTGCCAAGGCCCAGCCACTCATCGAAGCCGCGGTCGATCGGACGATACGGGTAGTTCGCACCAAGGTGCCACTTCCCGAAGATACCGGTTCGATATCCCGATGCCTTGAAGAACTCTGCCATCACCACTTCGTTCCGTCTCATGTAGTTGCGATGCGTGTTGGTGCTGGTGACGCCGCTCCGGTCAGACATGCGCCCTGTCATGAGCGCCGCCCGCGTCGGGGAAAAAGGCGCTGACCGCCACGCCCGGCCTGCTA
>CAYPUM010000332.1:0-4875 GCA_964413545.1 uncultured Roseibacillus sp.
GAACCGGGAGGGCGGGGAGCCGAGGGGTTTGTGGATGTAGAAGAATTGGGGGAGTTGGCGGGGGTTCACGGGGGGCATCCAACCGCGGGGCTTGATGACGAAGAAGATCGTGTCGTCGCGGGCGGGAAGCGACCATGATCCGTCGCTGGCGGTCTTGGTGACCTCGATCTGATTGGAGACGAGGACGCCGGGGAGGCCGGGTTCGCCGGGTTCGCCGGGTTCGCGGCGTTTGTTGTCGTTCAGGTCGTGGAAGACGAAGCCGGAGGCGGCGGCGGCGGCGGTGGCGGTGGCGGTGGCGGCGGCGAGGAGGAGGAGGAGGCAGGCGAAGAATCGGAGGAAGGGAGGAGACATGCCGGTGAGGCAAGTGGCACACGGAGGACGGGAGGGCAAGGCCGGGGAGGCGGAGAGCAGGTCAAGAAACCGCCACAATTTGCGTTTTGCGCGCTTTGTGGTTCCGGGGTTTTGTGGTAGCGATGATGCAAGCAATGAGCGACGAGAAGAAGCGGGGCCAGTTACCGGGCGAAGCTCCTGTGGATCTCTCCGCCCTTGATTTCGGACCGTCGTGGGCCCGGGAGGCCTCCCCGGGAAAGCCGGCCGAGGAGAAAGAGGCCACTGATGCGCGGCATCGGGAGAGGAGGAGGGAAGGGCGCCGTGACGAGCGTCGTCAAGACCGGGAGGACTCGCATCGCGAGCATCGGGGCCGCCGGGACCGCGAGCGCGGTCCGGAGAAGGGGCGCGGACACCGCGACGACCGGCGCGGGCGCCACGACGACCGGCGCGGGCGCCACGACGACCGGCGCGGGCGCGGTGACGACCGGCGTGACGACCGGCGGGAGGAAGTGCCGCCCCCGGAGGGTGTGACGGCGGAGATCATGCCGGTTGAGGAGGGATTGGACCGGTTGGCGAAGGAGATTCTGGCAGGGGGCCGGACCTATTCGGTGTTTGACTTGGCGCGGTTGGTGATGGGGGGGCGGGACCGGTTCAACGTGGTATACCGGACGGACGGGGCGAGTGAGCTTTACCGGTGCCGGAAGGACGGCTCGGTATGGCTGACGCAGGCGGAGGCGCTGCGGCATTTCTGGCGGTCGAGCTGGAGGAAGGAGTATTACGAGGAGGTCGTGACGGACACGAAGCCGCCGAGCGGGAATTTTCAGGCGGTGGCGCGGTGCGGCATCAGCGGGGAGTATCTTGGGCCGCCGAACTATCACGCCTACCAGACGGCCCTGGCGCAACTGCACCGGGAGCGGTTTTCCAACATGCCGCTGGATCTGTATAAGAAGAAGGTCCGCATGGAGCATGGCGAGGAGGCCGTCAATGCGTGGCTTGAGAAGATGTCGAAGCGGGTCAGCTATCGTGCGGTGGCGGCTGCGGCGGAGGAAGATGCGCGGGAGGCCCCGGATGGATCGCGGTCCGAGGCGGGAGAAGAAGAAAGGGGTGCGCCGGAAGGGGTTGCTGAGGAGGAGGGGGAGGAAGGGGCGGCCGACCCGGTGGAGATGGAAACGACAACGAGCGAGCCGGAGGCCGCGCCGGAAATGGTGGATGCCGCCGTGGAAGAGGGGGAGGAGAAGGCGGAGGCAGGGGACGCGAAGGCGCCGTCCGAGCCGCTGATGGTGGACAGGCAGGAGGTGGAACGGCATTTTCTCGATAACGGGTTTTCGAACGCTTTTCAGAAATGCGACTGGGCGGCGGTGGCGGGCAACATCTCCGGGGGACTTCTTTCGCCGGGGCTTCTGACGTTGTTGAGGCACACGGTGTCGGAGGAGCGGCGTTATCCGGGGAGCCTCACTCCGATGCTGTGCCGGCAGTTGTCGGGGCGGCACGTGGCGGTCTTCAAATGGCGGCGCAAGCTCAAGGCGGGGCCTTCGAGGCCGCACGCCGTTCCGAGCGGAATGGCGATGGCGGACCGCCCGGGGGCCCTGCTGAAGTGGATCATCGCGAAGTCGGGATCGAGTCTGGAGGCGCTTTGGAAGGAGGTTTTGCCCGGTGAGGCGGGGGAAGCGGAGAAGCGGGACTGGTATCGCGATCTGCACTGGCTGATCAACCAAGGCTACGTGCTCCTGTTGTCTGACAGCACGCTGCATCTGGCGAAAGCCTCGTCGGGCGGCGTGCAGCCCGCCCGGGCGCCGGAGGGCGAGGGAAGCGCGAGCGAAGCCGGCGGAGGGAAGGCAAGGCAGGAAGGCGGCGGGGCGGATGGCTCCCCGGAAGCCCGGGAGAGCGGACCAGAGTCGTCCGGGACGGCGGACGGGGCGCAAGGGCCGGTCACGGAGACGGGGGAGGAGCCTCGGGTGGAGTCCGGCGCCCGCAAATGCTCCGGACTCTATGCGGAAAGCGGAGTGACCCTGCGGGGAGTTCCGAAAGTGTCGGAAGGGCTCGATCTTCGCGGTCTGCGGCCGCACCCGCGTTTCGAGGAACCGCCGGCCGAGGAGGCCGGGGAAGACGCGGAGAGCGAACGCTACAGCTACTGGTAGCGGGGGGGCTCCGGATTTGACTAAGGACCCGGGGGAGGGTCTCGTAGGGAGAATTGAGAGTGCGTTCTTCTCCCAACAGAGCGGGCAGACCCCTTCGCTTGGCGCCGTTCTTCCGGCCGGAAGCCGCGGCGCCCGATGTGTTTTCGTTTCGGCGGGCGGTGGGGGTGGCGACGGGGGTCCTCTTGATCGGGATCGTGGCGGCTCGCTGCTGGTTGGTTCCGGCACCGGAACCGGCGGCCATGGAGGAGAGCGCGCGGAGTGTGGTGCAACTCGAGGAGGCTGAATGGAGGGAGGAGGAGGCGCCTCTCGAGGAGCGGGCGAATGTGGCGCGGCCTTCCCGTTCGAACCCGGCGGTTCCGGCGGTGGTTCCGGGGTTCCTGCACCGGGATGAGCCGGCCGAATTGGAGATGCCGGAATGGGAATTGCCTCCGGCAGAGCCCTTCGAGCACATTGCCAGCGAGAAGGCGCATGAGCCCTTCCCCAGCGCGGAGGCCGAGCCTCCGGCGGCGAGGCCGGAACGGCGGCGCAGCGACCGGGAGGCCGCTCCCCCCCGTCGGACGAGCAGGGCGGGGCCGAGGCCGGTGACGCAGCCGGCGCGGGTCCTCCGGCGTTTCGAGCCCGGTTACCCCCGCAGCGCCCGGCGGGCCGGAATCGAGGGGCGGGTGGTCCTCAACGTGCGGGTGCGACCCGACGGACGGGTCGGCTCGGTGCGGGTGGTGACCTCCTCGGGCAGCGCCGTTCTTGATTCTGCCGCCATCTCGGCCGTCAAGCGCTGGGCGTTCGCCCCCGAGCGTCGCGGCGACCGCCCCGTGGCCAGCACCGTGCAGGTGCCCTTCCGGTTCGAACTCGAGTGAAGCCGCCGCCGCGGCAATGATCTCACCGGCTCAGAGGATCTTCCGGCGGATGGAGGCGGTGACTTGCCCGGGGTTGGCCTTGCCTTTGGAGGCCTTCATGACTTGGCCGGTGAGCCAGTTGACGAGTTTTTCGTTGCCGTTCCGGATGGCGGCGACCTTGTCGGGGTTGGCGGCGATGGTTTCGTCGATGAGGGCGTCGACGGCGCCGGTGTCGGCGGGTTCGAAGCCGAGTTCCTTTGCGATGGCGGCGGGGTCCTTTTCGGGGGATTGCCAGAGCAGATCGAAGACCTCGCGGGCCTGGTTGTTCGAGAGGTGTCCGGATTCGACGAGGTCGACGGTGGCGGCGAGCTTGGCGGGTGGGACGGGCGAGCCGGCGGCGTCGAGGCCGGCGTCGTTGAGGTGCTGGAAGAGGGCGTTGATGACCCAGTTGGCGGTCTTCTTCGGAGGCGCATGGCAGGCTGCCACGGCGGTCTCGAAGTAGGCGGCGTTGGAGCGGTTGGCGGTGAGGACGGCGGCGTCGTAGTCGCCGAGTTGGTATTGATCGCGGTAGCGGGCGGCCTTTTCGTGAGGCAGTTCGGGGATCTCGGCGCGCATGCGATCGACGATGGCGCCGGAGCGGACCGGCAGGAGGTCGGGGTCGGGGAAGTAGCGGTAGTCGTGGGACTCCTCCTTGGTGCGCATGACTTCGGTGACGCCGGCGTCGTCGTTCCAGCGCCAGGTGGACTGGACGAGGGTGCGGCCGGCGTCGAGTTCGGCGCACTGGCGGCCGATTTCGTAGTGCAGGGCGCGCCGCACGGCGGAGATCGAGTTCATGTTCTTGAGCTCGATCTTGACGCCGAGTTCCTGCTGGTGAAGGGGGCGGACCGAGACGTTGACGTCGCAGCGCAGTTGGCCCTTTTCCATGTCGGCGTCCGAGATTTCGCCGTAGACGAGGATCTGCTGGAGCGTCTTGAGGTATGAGAAGGCTTCCTCGGGCGAATCGAGGTCCGGTTCGGAGACGATCTCCATGAGGGGGGTGCCGGCGCGGTTGAAGTCGATGACGGTGGCGGCGGGGAGGTGGGTGGATTTGGCGACGTCTTCTTCGAGGTGGATGCGGTTCAGGCGGACCTTCTTGCCGGGGCGGTCGATCTTGTCCTGGGCGTCCTTGGGGTAGTTGTGATGGTAGAGCGGGACGGCCCCGCCGCGGCAAAGCGGGAGGTCGAACTGCGAGATCTGATAGTTCTTGGGCATGTCCGGATAGAAGTAGTTCTTCCGGTCCCATTTCGAGATGGCGGGCGTTTCGCAATCGAGGAGGAGCCCGGCGAGGATGGTTTTCTCGATGGCTTTCCTGTTGAGGACGGGGAGAGCGCCGGGGAGGCCGAGGCAGACCGGGCAGATGTTGGTGTTGGGCTCCTCGCCGAAGCTGGTCCGGCAGGAACAGAACATCTTGCTCGATGTCTTGACCTGGCAATGGACTTCGAGGCCGATGGTGGCGATGTAGTCTTCGCGGGCCATGCGCAGGGGTTAGGGGTTAGGGGTTAGGGGTTAGGGGTTAGGGGTTAGGGGTTAGGGGT
>CAYPUM010000333.1:0-4818 GCA_964413545.1 uncultured Roseibacillus sp.
CAGGAGTTCTTCCGCCGCGAACACCGCGAACTCGCCCCCAACCTGCACGTCCTGTTAGAAACTTCTCCGCTCGAACTCGACGATGCGATTCTCCTCCCCTGCCCGCTCCTGCGCCGGCACGAGCCCGCCGACACCACCGCGTGGCTGCGGACGATCGAAAGCGATCTTGCGTCATTCCCCGGCAAGCCCCGCATCGTCCTCGCCCACGGCGGGGTCCGCTCGTTCGAACGACGCGACGAAGACGGCGGCGCCAATCAAATCGACCTCGACCGCCTGCCCGACGAAGCGATCGATTACGTCGCGCTCGGCGACTGGCACGGCACGACGCAGGCGGGTCCCAAGGCCTGGTACGCCGGAACCCCCGAACCGGACCGCTTCCCGCGCGGCGAGGACAACCAGCCCGGCCATGTCCTCGTGGTGACCGCCGCCCGCGGCGCGGCGCCGGACGTCCAGGCCGTGCCCACCGCCCGCCTCGGCTGGCATGAATTCTCCTTCGACTTCGCCGGCGACTCGAGCCTCGATCACCTCGAATCCACCGTCAACGACCTCCTCGCCAAACGGGCCGGCGCAGACCTCCTCCGGCTCGACCTGCACGGCTCGCTCGGACTGGCCGCCTCCGCCCGGCTCGACCGCCTGCTCGAAGCATGGCAGGCCCGCCTCCTCCGGTTCGACCTCACCAACCGCGCCACCGTCGCGCCCAACGAAACCGAACTCGAGGCGCTCACCGCCCGCGGCAGCGACCCCCTGGTCTCACGGGTCGCCTCCCGCCTCGTCGAAACCGCCGCCGCGGACGACCACGAAGCCGCCGTGGCCCGCGCCGCCCTGCGCGAACTCCACGCCGTGTGCGCCAATCCCTGACCCCTCTCCCCTGACCCCTGATGCGCCTTCTCTCCGCCACGGTCCGAAACTACCGCCTGCATCGCGACCTGCGGGTCGATTTTGATGCCTCCCGCACCGTTCTCGGCGGACCCAACGAATCGGGCAAGAGCACCCTGATCGAGGCGGTGCACCGCGCCCTCTTCCTGAAGGCCCGCACCGGCGGGGAACTCCAGAAAAGCATGGTCTCGGACCTTCACCATGGCCACCCCGAGGTCGAAGTCGCGTTCGAGGCCAACGGCAGAAGCTTCCGGGTTGCAAAACAGTTCGGCGGCGCCAAGGGCAGCGCCACCCTGACCGCCGCCGGCAGCGAGGCGCTTCACGGCGACGAGGCGGAGGCCGCCCTCGCCAAACTCCTCCGCGTCGACTCCCTCGCCGGCGGCCGCGGCGCCGCCCACCAGCTCGCCGAACAGTGGGCCCACCTCTGGGTCTGGCAGGGCAAGGCCGGCAACAATCCCGACGCTCACGCCACCAACCAGAAAGAAGCCCTCGTCGCCCGTCTCCGGCGCAAGGGCGGTGCGGCTGTCATGCAGTCCGAACTCGACCAGCAAACCGCCGGCCATTTCGCCGAGCGGGCCGCCGAGACGTTCACCAAGGCCGGCAACGCGAAGGCCGGTTCCCCCCTCAGCCAGGCCTCTGCCGCCCTCGAACAGGCGGAGGCCGATCACGAGCGCGCCCGCGCCGCCGCCGCCGAATTGCGCGAAGCCGTTGACAAACTCCACACCGCCGCCGCCACTGTCGCTCGATCCGAAGAATCGCTGCGCACCCTGCACGAGGACCACGAGAAAACCGAAACCGCCCTCGAATCCGTCGCGGACCTCGAAGCCCGCGCCGTCCGCGAGGAACACGCCCTGCAATCGGCCGACCGCGACCACCACAACCTCGTCCAAGCCGACGAAGAGATCAGAAAACTCCGCCGGCAAATCGCCGCAAGGGAAAAGGACCTCGAACCCGGAACGAAAACCGAAGCGCAATTGGACGCACACGACGCCCACTGCCGTGCGCGCCTCCAACAGGCGGAGGAAGCGGTCCGCCACTCCGAGGCCGCCGTCCGCGAAACCCGAAAACGACTCGACCTCGCCCGCGCCTGCCTCGCCCTGATCACGCAAACCGCCGGGAACAACGAACTCGCCAGACAGGCCGAAACCGTCGCGAGGCGCCGCCGGACTCTCGCGAAGCACCAGCGCGAACTCGCAAGGATTCCGCCGGTCGACCAGAAGAAACTGGCCACTCTGCGCCGGCTCGCCGCCGAGGGCGCCGAAGCGGAAACCGCCCTCCGGGCCATGGCCGCCGGCATCGAGGTCCTCGAAGCCAACGAGCCGATCCACGCCGGCGGCACCCCCCTGAACGCCGGAGAGCTCCACGTCATCGACGAGGACACCGAAGTCACCGTCGGAAGCGCGGGCCGCCTCAGGATTCGACCCGGCGGCGGCACCTCCCTCGCCGAGGCCCGCCAACGGGCCCGCCGCGCCCATCAAACCCTCGCGGAGGCTCTCGACTCCCTCGGGGTCTCATCGCTCGAAGAAGCCGCCGGCCACCACGAACAACGCCGACAGCTTGATGGGCGTCTCCGCGAGATCCAAGCCGAACTCACCGGCCTCGGCGCCGACGAGATCGACCGCAAACAACAAGCCGCCGCCGCAGAACTCGAACGCGCAAGGGCCGACATCGAACGCCACCACCATGCCGCCCCCGGGTTCGAGATCCCCGCCAGCCTCCCTGCCGCCCGCGAATTCCTCTCCTCCGCCCAGACCTCCCTCGATTCCGCCAGCGAGCAGAACACCACAGCCTGCGCCGCCCGCGATGCCGCCAGCCGGGCCGCCGTGAAATCCGCCAAAGAACTCGATACTCACCGGCATTCGCTCGATGCCACCAAGACCGAACTCACCGCCCTCAAGGCGCGCTTGGGCGTCCACCTCGACCACCACGGCCATGACCCCGACCGCGAGGAGGCCCTCGCCCGCCTCGCCGCCGCCCGCCAAACCGCCGCCAGGCGGCTCGATTCCACCCGCGAGGCGATCGCCAAACTCAACCCAACGCAACTCGAAGCCGACCACGCCCGTCTCAAGCGCGCCATCGACCAAACCCGCACCGCCCGCAACGAAGCCGGAAAGGAAGCCGCCGTGGCCCGCCACACGCTCGAACGCGACGGCGCCACCGACCCCGAAGGAGAACTCGAACTCGCCGCCGCCCGCCTCGAACTGGCCCGCGACCGCCACGCCGCCCTCGACCGCCGCGCCCGCGCCGTCAAGCTGCTCGCTGACCTCTTCAACGAAGAACAACGCGCCCTCGCCGACCGGTTCACGCGACCCCTCGCCGGGAAGGTGAGCGGTTACCTCCGGACCCTCTTCGGCCCCGACGCCGAAGCCCGCATCTCGCTCGGCGACGAGGGCTTCCAAGGCCTCCAGCTCACCCGAAACAAACGCACCTTCCGTTTCGAGTCCCTCAGCGGCGGAACCCGCGAGCAACTCGCTGCCGCCGTCCGCCTTGCCATGGCCGAAATCCTCGCCGAGGACCACGGCGGCTGCCTGCCCGTCGTCTTCGACGACGCCTTCGCGAACACCGACCCCGAACGCATCCAGATTCTCCAACGCATGCTCGACCTCGCCGCCGCCCGGGGCCTGCAAGTCATCATCCTCACCTGCAACCCGGCCGACTACGCGGGCCTCGGCGCCCCCACCGTGCGGCTCGATCCTCCGTCTCATGAGCGGGAAATTTCGCTTTCGCTGCCGCCGATCTCAGGCGACAATCCCCCCGCCACCGGCTCCTGATGTCCATGCACCCGACGCTCACCCCGATCCTCGCGGCCGGTCTCGCCCTCTGGTGGTCCATGCCGGCCCAGGCCGAGACCGGCGGGCCGGCCCCCGGAAAATCCCCGGCCAATTCCGGCAGCACCGCCGAACTCGACGAAGCCCGCGCCCTCCTCGAACAGTTCAAAACGGCGGTCGAAAAGGACCCCGCGGAAGCCCGGCGCATCTTCCAGATCTTCCTCACGAAATCCGAGAGGGTGCAGAAAGGATTCGGCCGCCACCTCGACACGGAATGGAAACGCCGCAAAAACGAATACCTCCGTCAACAATGGTGGGAATCAGGACATCTGAATGGCGGCGCCCCCCGACCGAACCCCGTCGTCCTCGAAAACATCAGGGCAAAACGGGAGCTGCTCGCCCAAATCCGCGCCATGACCGACGAAGGCGCGATGAAAAAACGCCTCGCCGCCAGCGGTTGGCCCGCCCTCCAGTTCCTCGAAAAACTCTACGGCCGCGGAACCTTCAACCTCCCGGCCGAACTCACCGCCCCCGCCAGCGGTGAAGAGAATGCTGCCGCCCAAAAACGCAAACAGCAACTCGATACAACCTTGCTGATCGGCAAGCTCCGCCGGACGCTCTTCCACGACGTCTTCCTGGAATACACCACCGAACCCGAGGTGGAACTGGGTCTCAAACCGGGCGCCGGAGGGCCCGCGCTGGTGCACATGACCGCCGGGCAGCACCGCGTCCTCGAACAAAACCAGTACCTCGCCAAAAACATCCAACCCGCTGAAGCCGCCGGAATCCGGCAACTCAACGAATGGCGCATCTCCGCCGGCCTGAACCCCCTCATCATCGACCCCAAGCTCTGCGCCGCCGCCCGCGACCACTGCAAGGACATGGCCGCCATGAAGTTCTTCTCCCACACCAGCCCCGTCACGGGAAAGGAAACCCCATGGAAACGCGCCAAAAACTTCGGAACCGCCGCCCGATCCGAAAACATCGCCATCAACGGCAGCGTCAAGGGCGCCAACAAGTCATGGTTCCACAGCCCCGGCCACCACAAGAACATGTTCGGCCCCCACCAATACGCCGGCCTCGGCAACCACGGCAAACACTGGGCCCTGATGCTCCGGTAACAGCACCGCCCTCCTCCCCTCTCTGCAATCAGCCCCGCCGATTGTAATAGGCT
>CAYPUM010000334.1:0-4813 GCA_964413545.1 uncultured Roseibacillus sp.
GCAAGATCATGGCGTTGGAGGAGTTTCTCGGCCTCCGACAGACGTCATGGGAGGAACTCGCGTTGCTTCCGCTGGATGAACTGGAGGCGCGGCATGGCCGGCTTCACCGCAACTACGAGGCCCGCTTCAAGGGCGCATAACGAGTTCCTCCACCCTCAGCATCGACGAATAGCCGTCTCAACTGGTTGCCATGAGCCGATCAAACGCCTTGCGCATGGTCCACGCGCGGGTCGTGGCACAGTCTGAGTGCCCGCAACGCTTGAGGGCCTTCATGAGCACTCGCCTTTCGTGTCCTGACAATTCTGATTCCGGCATTTCCAGCATTGCCCCTGCCGCGGTCTCATAGATGCCGGCGCAGGCGCTGTGATTGCCATGATTGAAGAGCGGCACCCCCTTGTTGATGGCCATCGCCATGATCTTGTGGGAGGCCTTCGTCCCGGTCGTCGCCGGCTCATCGGAAGGCAGAAGCACCGAATCAATCACGTGAATGACGCCGTTCGAGCACTTGATGTCAGTCTTCACCACCTTCGAGTCGTTGAGGAACAGAACACCATCCTTCACCTTGAGCCTGATCGTTTTCCCGTTCACGGCAGCCGCCTCGCTGAGGGTCACGGCCACCTTGGCGGGAACCTTCCCCGCAACGACGTGGTACGTCAGAATGTCGACGAGTTTCTTCTTGTTCTCTGACTTCAGCAGGGACTCTACCGTCCCTTCCGGAAGCTTGGCGAACGCTTCGTCCGACGGCGCGAAGACCGTAAACGGACCCTCACCCTTCAGCGTCTCTACCAATCCGGCCGCTTTCACGGCCGCGACGAGCGTCTTGAAGCTCCCGGCCCCGACGGCCGTGTCGACGATGTCTTTCTTGGCGCCGCCGAGGGCGGCTCCTGCAAGCGCGATGGCGCCCATTGTGGTTGCTGCGATCAATTTCATGTCAGTTTCATGGTTTGTGGTTGGAGAGCGCTATTGATGCGCTCCAACTGACATTCGCCGAGACGCCGGCGGTGGATTCAGGGAATATCGGTCCTGTGCCGAAAACCACCGGGAGGCAGTTGACCCACGCGTAAGCCTTGAAGTAGTCCTCGACACCCCATTCGCGCAGGAGGGCAAGGTATCCCTCGGCCTTGTCGCTGACGCCGTGAAGGGCGATTCCGGCGAGCGTCATGGCGGCGAGGGCGCCGGGAGTGCGGGAGTAGAAAAACGGCGCCCGGCCCCGTTGGATGTGCTCGACCGCGGCGTCGGCCGCCGCTTCGATGCGGGCCTCGACCTCCCGGCGGACGGGTTCATCGAGTTCGTCGGACAGCCAGTCGTAAAGGGTGGCGAGCCGCATCAGGGCCAGCCCGCGGCCGCTCCAGCTGCCGCCCTGCACCTTCATCTTCCTCAACCCGTCAACAGCGGCCCGGAGGTCGTCCTGCTCGCCGTCGATCATCCAGAGGAGGGCCCTGCCCAGCGGCTTGCGGGACCACTTCGCCCGAACCGATGCGAACTCCGGGCTGGCCGCCGCTTTCCGGAGCTTCGCCACCGTCAGACCCTCGAACGCCTCATCAGCCCTCAGGAAGATGCGTGGACGGACGTCCAGAACCGGTGCTGAAAACACCGTGTCTTGCGCCCTCGCGGCGGTCGCGATCAATGCCAGGGCCATGATCGTCCACGCACCCCGGGCGCCGTTCCTCATCTCCTGACTGCTTCTCCTCATGGTGGCCTCACACATCATGATCGCTCCGGCTGCGATACGGCAAGGCGCGAATCCCCTGATGCGCTCCACGACGGGACAAAGGGTCGGGCTTGTGTTCCGGCGGCGCCCTCCGTAGTGTAGGCCGCCAAACAACCTGTGCATTGTGATTTGGGTGAGAATTCGAATTCTGCTTGACGGACTACACCACGATCACGCTTTCATTCGCATCAGTCCCTGACAACCCCAACGGAGATCGTCCATGTTCAACGGCATTTTTCACATCCGCAAACCCGAAAACGAACCTGTCCTCGGATACGCCCCGGGAAGCCGCGAGCGGGAGGAACTGAAGGCAACGCTTCAGCATATGCTGGAGAACCCGGTGGAGGTTCCCTGCCTGATCGGCGGGCAGGAAGTCAAGACCGGCGACCTCGTCGACATGACGTGTCCTCATGACCACGGGCATGTCCTCGGCCAGTATCACCGCGCCGGGCCGGCACAGGCGGAGATGGCGATCAATGCGGCCAACCAGGCCAAGATCGCCTGGAGCGACATGCAATGGTCTTCGCGGGCGACCGTCCTGCTGAAGGCGGCCGAGCTGCTCGCCGGGAAATACCGCCAGACGCTGAACGCGGCCACCATGCTCTCGATGAGCAAGACCGCACATCAGGCCGAGATTGATTCGGCGTGCGAGCTGATCGACTTCTGGCGGTTCAACCCGTACTTCATGACCGAGGTGTATGACGATCAGCCGTTGTCGACCAGGGATGTCCTGAATTACATGGAGCATCGGCCGCTGGAAGGCTTCGTTTTTGCCTTGTCGCCGTTCAACTTCACCTCGATCGCAGGCAACCTGCCGACAGCGCCGGCCTTGATGGGGAACGCGGTGGTCTGGAAACCGGCTTCGTCGGCGGTCCTGCCGGCCTACTACATCATGCAGATCCTGCGGGAGGCCGGCATGCCGGATGGAGTGATCAACCTGATCCCCGGTCCCGGTCCGGACCTTGCCCCTCCCATCCTCAACCATCTTGACCTTGGCGGGGTGCACTTCACCGGGTCGACCTATGTTTTCTCCACCATCTGGCTGGCGATCGGGTCGGACATCAGGAAGTACTATTCCTACCCGCGGATCGTCGGCGAGACGGGGGGCAAGGACTTCATCTTCGTGCATGAATCGGCCGACCTTGACGTTGCCGCCACCGCCATCGTGCGCGGGGCGTTCGAATACCAGGGCCAGAAATGCTCCGCGGCGAGTCGTCTCTATGTTCCCGACACCCTCTGGCCGCGCCTGAAAGAGCGGCTGCTCGACGAGATCGCGACCATCAGGATGGGTGACGTCCGCGATTTCAGGAACTTCATGAACGCCGTGATCGACAGGAAGGCGTTTGACTCGATCAAGGGATACATCGAGTTCGCGAAGGGGAATCAATCGCTGGAGATTCTCTGCGGCGGCGGGTGCGACGATTCGAAAGGGTACTTCATCGAGCCGACGGTGGTCCTGAGCAGCGATCCGCGTTCCAAACTGATGTGCGAGGAGATCTTCGGCCCGGTCCTCACCGCTTGCGTCTACCCGGCGCGACAGTTCGCGGAGACCCTCGAGTTGTGCAACACGACGAGCCCTTACGCCTTGACCGGGGCCATCTTCGCCCGGGACCGCTTCGCCATCGTGCAGGCCGTCAAGGCGCTGCGGGGATCGGCGGGCAACTTCTACATCAATGACAAGCCGACCGGAGCCGTCGTCGGCCAGCAGCCGTTCGGCGGATCACGGGCTTCGGGAACAAACGACAAGGCCGGAAGCTGGATCAACCTCGAACGCTGGGTGTCGCCTCGCGCCATCAAGGAGACCTTCCTGCCTTCCACCGATTATCGTTACCCGTTCATGTCGGAATAGGGCCCGAGTGCCGCCGGTTGGGATGAGATTGCGTGTCATTCTGTGCAGCCTGCTTCCAGCCCTCGCGCTCGCGGGCGAGGAACCGGAGAGCGCCTACCTGCCCACCGGCGAGTACCGGCGCATGAAGATGACGGGCTTCGTGGTTCTGGTGAATCCGGAAGCCGATCGACACCCGGCGTTGCGGGACACCGCCCTTGCGGAACTCCGGAAGCAGCTTTCGGCGGTGGCGGCGGTCGTGCCCCGCGACCGGTTGGATCTCATCCGGCGAACCCGCATCTGGGTGGAATGGTCCGCCAAACCGGGCGGCGCGGCCGAGCATCATCCTTCCGAAGGATGGCTTCGGGCCAACGGCTACAATCCGGACAAGGCGGGGGATGTCGAGATCAACAACCTTCGGCATTTCCTCGACTGGTCCCGAAAAACGCAACCTTGCATGGTGCTCCACGAGCTGGCGCATGCTCTCCATCACCTGACGAGAAAGGAAAACCACCCGCGAATCGTGGCCGCCTTCGAGAAGGCCATGGAAGAAGGGCTTTACGACGCAGTCCGGCACGCCAATGGAACGAGGCAGAAAGCCTACGCCGCAACCAATCCGATGGAATACTTCGCCGAGCTGACCGAAGCCTATTTCGGCAAGAACGACTTCGAGCCGTTCAACCGCAAGGAATTGAAGCGCCATGACCCGGAGGGGTATCAGATGATCCGGGAGGTCTGGGGAGTGCCGGGATCAGGTGCCACGGGTCAGAAGTCAGGCCGCGGCGCCGATTCACTCCCGACTCCTGACTTCTGGAAGGCGGAGGGCGAGGGACCGCAGCCGCCCGTGATCTCTACTACCACCGAGGCGGGTTCCGCAGGGGCGACAAGCGAACCCTGAATCCGGGCTTGATCGAGGGCCTCCTGCAGTCCGGGATCTCGGTCGCGCCCGCCAACTACCGGCTCTCCGGAACCGACCGGATGATTACGACGGGTCAGTTCGTCAGCCAAGGTGCGTGTGCTCTTCAGAGTCCAGCGCAGCGGAGACTGTGGGTCGCCACGCGAGACGGGGTCGACCAACTCCTCGATAGCCTCCATCAGGTGCGGATCAGTTTCGGTCAACGCTTTGCGCCCTGCACCCGAACGCCAAATCCGCGGTGTCTGTTCCTGTGGCGGATCATTGGCTCCGCATCGCAGCTCGTGGATGCCTTCACTGATGGTGCTCCTCGACAGACTGGTGGCCCCCGCCACCGCCGTGACGCCACCCCAGCCCAGTTCCA
>CAYPUM010000335.1:0-4809 GCA_964413545.1 uncultured Roseibacillus sp.
TTTGGGGGCGGTGTGGAGCTCGTGGCGGGGGGCGGCCACGTTGATGGAGGACGCGGGCGGGAGGGGTTCGGGGATCGCGGGGGATCGTCAGGGACGAGGAGCGGTGGCGGGAGGCGCTCCGTAAGCGAACTGAACGGCGGCCTTTTCCACCGGCTGGGCGGAGTGGTCGCTGAGTGCTTCGAGGACGGCGCGGGCCCGGGATCGGTCGCCGGGATGCAGCATGGCATCGAGGGCTTCGAGGAAGGCTCGGTGCCGGAAATCCGCCTCTCCGCGGTGGCGGTCGACCCGGTCGAGGAAGGACGCGATTTCGATGAGCTTGTGGCGGGCGTCGAGGAAGTAGAGGTCGAGGATGTCGTTCTTGCTCGGCATGGACGGAAGGTTAGCCGGGAATGCACGGGTTGGAATGCGGAATGTGCGGAATCCGCGGAAAAGCGCGCGGCGGAGATTTGCCTTTCGAGACATGGCGATTTCCATGCCGAGGCGGGCCGCGGGGAGAGCGGAGTCTGGCCGCAGCACCCGCCGCCATGACTATCAAGCGGAGCTTGCGGTAAAGGGTTTTGAATAGATAGGAGGGGATGATCGGGCAAGGGGCCGAAGGTGCAAGTTAGAGCTAGACAGGCGGCCCGATCGCTGCGAGCTATTAGGCGCCCCTAGTGATCGTGCGTAAGCGATCACTGCGCGGGAAGCGGAGCAAGCCATTCGCTTTTCGACGAATAATGATAAAACCATCTGACAAGGCGTGCGCCCTGGCAGGACTGGCGTGGGCTTTGCTTGTTTGTTTCCGATCGTTCGGAGCGGGGACGGCAGCGGAGTCGGGTCTGGTGGCGGTTGACACGCGTGGGACGGGAGACCTGACGGTGAGCGGGCGGGTTCTTGATGCCGCGACGGAGGCTCCGCTCGTGGGGGCGTCGGTTGTGTTCGGGGGCGGGAGCGCGACGACCTGCGCCGGTGGCGCGTTTGAGTTGGTCAACGTTGATCGGGCCGGTGCGGGGCTTCTTGTGGCGGAGGCCTCGGGATACGTGGCACAGGAGCGTCCGGTCGAGACGGTTCCGGAGCAGAAGTCAGTGCACGTCGGGGACCTTTTTCTGTCGCCGGCGACCGGGAAACCGGTGGTCGAGAGCGTATCGGTCGATCCGGAATGGTTTTTTCTGAACGGGTTCAGTCCGTCGATGGCGGTCGAGGTGCGGGTCAACTGGAACGGAAAGGTTCCGGGGGAGGTGCGGCTCCATGGCGACGGGGCTCTGGTGGCGGGCTGGAGCGGGGCGGGGCCGGTGTATTCGGGCGCGATCGACACGGATGAGGTGTTCAGTCCCTTGGTGACGCCGGGGATCCTTCGGGCGGTGGCGGTGGCGGCGGACGAGACCGAGTCCACGCCGGTGTTCAAGAATGTCCGGATGACGTCGTGGCCATACTATTTTGAGTCGCTGGAGGACGGGGTTTTGCAGTCCGGCGATCGGCTTTGGGTGGATTTCGTGCCGGATGCCATTGTCGAGGAGGCGTCGCTGCCGGTGTTGGGCACGCTGGGACTGGAGTTTGGCTTCGGGGGGAGCTTTGACTACGGTTTGCGAGCGGGGTCCTGGGAGTTGGTCTTCGGGATTCCGGAGGGGAACGGGGGCGGCCGGCGGGGGAAGCGGCCCGTCACGCCGGGGTTCATGGGATACGCGAGGCCGGAGCTGGTGGTCGGTCAGAACGAAGTGGCAGCGGATGCCTGCGCGGTGGGCTCCGGCGGGGCGACCTTGGGGTTGGGACTGCAGGTGAGCGGGATCAGCGGGAGCTTTGAGGCGGCGGGGAACGTGGACCTTGGGCCGAAGGGGTTTGCCGAGCTGCTCGGCCCGCGGACGGCGACGGCTTTTCGGGCGGCGGGGGCGGGGGGATTTCCGGGGAATTTCGCGGTGGAGGTTCGGGCGGATTCGGCTGCGACCGGGAATCTTGTGTTCGAGGAGGAGTGGCCGTTGCTGTTCGAGGAGGGGAACGCGCAGGTGGGGGTGGATCTTTGCGCGATTCAGGAGGTTGCCCCGAACGACAGTGTGGCGGCGCGGGTGTATCTCGGCGGGCAGGCTACTGCGACCTCCGTAATGGCGGGGACGGACTTCGAGAGTATCGAGTTCAGCGCGGCGAGCGGCGCGGTGCTGACGGCTTATGGGTTCGAGAAGGCGCACGAGTACGTGTTGCTCGACGGGGGGTGGGCGGCCCGAGGCGGGCAACTCCCGCCGGATGGCGTTCACCACCTCGAGGGGGGCTATCTGGTCGAAGCGGCGGGAAATGCGGGGGCGGATTGGGCGCCGATGGACAGGGCGTGGCGGGATGAAGGCCCCGAGCAATGGCTTGCTCCGGGCCCGTTGCCGGCCGGCCCGGGGATGCCGGCGGAGGTCGAACTGCCGATCGTGCAGAATGTGTTTCCACGGTGCGAGCCCGCGATTGCGGCGAACGGGGAGGAGTTGATGCTGCTATACGTGCGGGATACGGGCGCGGCGAATGCGGTCCAGTTCACCGGGATCGCGTTCACGCGCTACGACGGATCGAGTTGGAGCGCCCCGGCGGGAATCGCCTCGATGGCCAACGCGCAGTTCGCGCCCGCGGTGGCGTTCGACGGCAACGGGGAGGCGGTGGCGGTTTGGGAGCAGGCCGGGGACGCCGGATTTTCGCAAGCCGACCTTGGCGCCCTGAGCGGCGAGATCGGGATCGTGTGGTCGCGGTGGGATGCTGGCAGCGGGACATGGACCGCTCCGGCGGCGCTGACCGGCAACGGGCATCTCGACCATGCCCCGGATCTGGCGGGTCCGCTGGCTGACGGTGATCTGCTGCTCACATGGCGGGAGAACGAGGAGAACCGGTTTGCGGGCGAAGGAGCGGCCGGGGACGCGGGCAACACGCGGGTGAAGGTCTGCCGGTGGGACGCGGCGACGCGCTCGTGGGGGACGGTCGAGACGCTGGTCGATCAATTGGTCCACGATCAGTCGCATGCGTTCGGGGCGGGCGGCGGGAAGGCCGTGTACGCCTGGACGAAGGATCTGGACGGGAACGTGGCGGATGGCGCCGGCGCGGAGTTGTTTTACCGGCTTTACGATGCCGGTTCGGGGGAGTGGGGGGCCGAGGTGCGTCATACGAACGACGGAGTGTTGGACGTGGGAATCGAGGTGTCGGTCACCGCCTCGGGGACCGTCCACGCGGTGTGGCGGCGGGGCGGGCAGTTGGTGACGGACGTGGATTGGTCGGGGACTCCCGTGGTGGTGCGGCCGGAGGCGTTGCCGGCGGGGTTTGCCGGGACGGCGGTGACGGCAGGGGCCGCCGGGGACGTGGCGGTTCTCTGGCAGGGGATGACGGGAGCCGGGCCCAGCCTTCACTGCCGGGTCTTCGATCCGGCGTCCGGGACGTGGGGACAGGACGCGGTGATCCTCGAAGACGGCGCGCTGGAACGATCGGTCGCGGTGACGAGGGATTCGACGGGAAACCTCGTACTGGCTTACTGCAAGGTCGAGGTCCTCGAGGAGGAGCGGGAGGTGGAGGTGGGGGGCGGGACGAGCGTGACGGCGCCGGGGACGCCGCGCCCGGGGCGGGCGGACCTCGTGGTGGCGCGGAAGGCGCTGAGGCGGGATCTGGCGATGGAGGCGGGCAGCCTCGAGGTTGCAGGAACCGGGTTTCTGCCGGGCGAGGTGGTCACCCTGAAGGCGGCCGTCGTCAATACGGGCGATGTGGCCGAGGAGGACGTCGAAGTGACGTTTTACGTCAGCGATCCGGAAGGGGGTGGCGGCATGATCGGGACCGCGCCGGTGCAGGGTTCTCTCGGGGCTTCGGAACGGGCGGAGGTGTCGGTGGACTGGACGGCGCCGGGGGGCGGCGGGATGCGGACCGTGACGGCCGTGGCGGACGCGGCCGGCGCGGTGCCGGAGGCGGACGAACAGAACAACCGCGTGTCGGCCGGATTGGGCGGGGTGGATCTCGAAGTGCGGTATATGTCCGGCTCGGTCCTGCCGGACGGATCGGTGCGGGTGGTATCGCGGGTGAGGAACATTGGCGCGGGCGACTCTCCGGTCTGCACGTTGCAGATCGAGGCGGCGGAGGGCGGGGATCCGCATGCGGGAAGCACCGTGAGCCTGCTCGGGAGGGGCGAGTGGGTGGAGATCCCGCTCGACCTGCCGGCCGGGAGTCATGCCGAGGGGGAGGCGCTGTATCGCCTTGTGCTGGACGAGGAAGGGTGGACGGGGGATGTCGATCCCGGCGACAACGAGGTGGTTTTCAGCTTGAATTTGTGGGTGGACGGCGACCGGGACGGTCTGCCCGCGGCCTGGGAGGCGGCGAACGGGACGAGCGACTCGGATGCCGGCGACGCGCGGCAGGACCTTGACGGGGACGGATTCACGATGCTCGAGGAGTATCGTGCCGGGACCGATGCGGGGGACGGCGCGTCATTCTTGAAGTTCGAGCGTCTTGTGGTGGGCGCGGCGGGCGGGGTCGGGACTCGGCGCCGCACCGTGTCGTGGGCTTCGGTCGCCGGCAGGCTTTACAACGTGGAACGGTCGTATGACCTGAAACACTGGGTGGTCGTTGCCCGCAACGTGCAGGCCCGGCCGCCGCTGAATTCGGTGCAGGACGAAGCTCCGGCGTTGCAGGGCCGCGCCTTCTACCGTCTCGTCCTTCTCGACCGGTTGGACCGTTTCGAATACGGCCCGCTCGAGGAAGCGGTGGATTTCGAACTGGAGCGGGTGAACGGGACGGAGTTGCGACGCGTGATTCTGCGGTGGCGGTCGGAGGACGGGAGGCGGTATGCGGTGGAGCGGTCTCCGGACCTTGAGAATTGGGAGGTGGCGG
>CAYPUM010000336.1:0-4773 GCA_964413545.1 uncultured Roseibacillus sp.
GATGCGCGGCTCCAAGGCCGTGGCCATCATCGTCATCCGGCCGCCATACGAGAGCCCCGCGCAGCCGATCCGCTCGCCGTCGACCTCCGGGCGGCTCTGCAGGAAACTGACCGCCCAGCGGATGTCGCGCACGTTCTCCGCGATCGGCACCCGGCCCAGGGCCATCATGCGGACGAACGTCACGGCACATGGGTCCGATTTGTACTTGTCACCTTCCACCCGGTCGCCGAAGGGGATCAGGCACGGGCAGGCCACCACGTAGCCGCGACGCACGAACTGCAGGCCGTAGTCGTAGTTCGCCTTGTCGATGGCCTGCGTCACCCCCGGCATGTCGCGGCGACCCGCAACCGCGTGGTGGCCGTACTCGCCGTGTCCGTGCACGGCCACCACGGCCGCCCGGGGTTCTTTGCTGGTTCCCCCGGGAACCAGCAGATAGAGCGGCAGAGCCGGGGTCTGCTCCGCCTTGAGCGTGAGCTGGTAGCGGATGTGGCCGGCGAGTTTTTCCCGGGCTTCCACCACGATTTCCCAGCGCTCCGGCGGCGCGGTCGGACCCAGCAGTTCGTTCAGCCGCTCGCGGAACTGGTGTTGCCAGCGCGCCGCATCCCCGGGCGACTTGCCGTGAAACAGCATCGAGAGTTCGGCCTCTCCGAGCCGACGGCGCAGATCCGCATCAATGGTCTTCGTATCCTGGGAGAATGCCGAAGGCCCCAAGAGGGAGAGAGTGAAAAAGAAGCGGAGCATCTGTCTCATGGCGTCTGTCCTCCGGAACAGTGTGTTGCGACCAGCGTGGGAGACCGCGAGGTACCGGTCTCCGCGCGGCCGGTTCTCACGGCGACGGTTGCGGGTTGCCGTGCTATCATCGTCCCTCCTTCCTGTCCGCATCAAACTGTGGATTGGTTGTCGGCATGACAGCGCCGGTTTGCGTGCGCCAGTCGTGAAGCATCCGCCGCATGCGTGCGGTCCGCTCCGGCTCAGCGTTCGCGAGGTTCGTCGTTTCGCCGGCGTCGGCGGCAAGGTTGAACAGCTCCACCCTTCCGTCCTCGTACCACTCGATGAGTTTCCAGTCGCCCGCGCGCACGGCGCCGGACGGGGCGCCGCCCTGGTTGCCGTAATGGGGATAGTGCCAGAAGACCGGCCGGCCGCGCGACCAGTCGCTGTCCGGCGCCAGGGCCGGCTTGAACGACACCCCGTCGAGGTGCTGTTGCGGTAGAAGGTCAAGGCCCGCCAGATCGAGGAGGGTCGGGTAGAAGTCGGTGGCGAAGACCGGGGCATGGCTCACGGTGCCCGGGCGCGTCACACCCGGAGCGCGCACGAGGCACGGGACGCGGATGCCCCCCTCGTAGAGCCACCCCTTTCCAGCCCGCAGCGGCAGGTTGCTGGTTGGCGCGTACTTCCTGTTGTTGCCGGTGGACAATCCGCCGTTGTCCGAGAAGAAGACGACGACGGTACTCCCGGCGAGATCGTGCCGGTCCAAGGCGTCGAGGACTTTCCCGACGGCCTGGTCCATGGCCTCGACCATGGCCCCGTAGACGGCGTGCTCCTGGACGAGGCGCACCGATACCGGGGATTCCTCGCCCCAGATCTTGCCGGGGTCGAGGGCGGTGCGCTTTCGCTGGTACTTCACGACCAGGTCGGCCCGTCCCTGCAGCGGAGTGTGCACCGAGTGGAAGGCGAGGCAGGCCAGGAAGGGCCGCTTCCGGTTGGCCTCGATGAACTTCACGGTTTCGCTGGCGAGGCGGTCGGGGAGGTGTTCGCCGGGCGGGCCGTCCTCAAGACGCGGGCAATGGTAGGGAGGGAAGTACCCGTTGCCCGGCCCGAAGAGACAGCCGCGGTCGATGCCGCCGCGGTTCACGTCGAAGCCCTGGTCCTCCGGCAGGAAACCCTCGAGGCCGAGGTGCCACTTGCCGGCGAAGAAGGTGGCGTACCCGTGCGGCTTGAAGGCCTCCGCGAGGGTGACTTCCTCGAGCGGCAGGGCGCCGGTGTAGGGCGCCGGCAGCAGGCGGGTGTTGCGAAGCCACTTCCCGGGCTGGTTGCCGCCGGGGTGGTTGATGTAATCGGTGATGCCCGTCCGCGTCGGATACTTCCCGGTCATGAGGGTGGCCCGCGTCGGGCTGCACACCGGCATGGCGTAGGCGTCGGTGAACCGCATCCCGCTCCCGGCCAGTCGCTGGACGTTCGGCGTGTCGTAGAAGGTGGCCTTGTTGTTCGGCGAGACGTCCGCCCAACCGAGGTCGTCGACCAGGATGAAGACGATGTTGGGTTTGTCCCCGGTGCCGGCCTTCGGGGGGGCGGCCATCGCGGTCTCCAGCGAAACGGCCAGAAATACGGCCGCGGAGAATCTGAGCACCTCTCGTCCGTTCATGGTTGGTTTCTCAACATCCTGCAACACGTCCCGGCACAGGGTCGAGGCGAATCCCGATGTGATTCACGTCTCCTTCCGGTAGTGCTCGCGCAGAATGCCGACCTCTGGCAGGTCTCTCCGCGGTTCGCCGAGCTGCTCGACCTTCCGGAATCCCTCGTCGACGACCTTTCCCACTTCGTCCCGGATTTCACCATGCGGCTCATCCAGTTGGCCGAGCTCGGATTCGAGGCCATCCGGGGCACACCGGCTGGCATCCTCACGTTGCGGGTCATGAAGGCCGAGCGACTCCGGCAGCTGCTGGACAAGACGGTGTGGGACGAGTCGTTGTTCCTCGAGGTTCCGCGCGAGATCATTGAGAGCATCATCCGCTACATCCTCAATGCGGACGTTGACAAAGCCGCTTTCGACAGCAGAGTCGCTAACATCACAAACGTCGAAGTCCGATCCACCGCCATGACACTCGCTCAACAAATCCGCCAAGAGGGCCGCCAAGAGGGCCGCAAGGAAGGACAAGAAGAGGGTCTGTGGATTGGCAAGATCCTCAACCTGCAAGAACTCATGGGCCTCGCGCCGGCCGATCCCGGGGATCTTTTCGCGCATGGCATCCCCGAACTGGAGCGCCGCTACGAAGAACTCCGCCGCGAGTACGAAGCGCGCTTCCGCCGATAGGCGGGGGCTGGCTTTTCACCCCCAAGCCTGAACCACACCGACCGTTCAGAATCCCTCCCGGCACCGCGGACGTCATTTCCCGGTCTTCACCCGGATGAACTGAACCGACATCGGCGGGATGGCGTAGTCGAAGCCGGTGGCGACGGGGATGCGGCTGACCACGGGCTTGACGCGGTCGGGGCGCGCGAGGTCGTTGACGTCGCCCTTGCGGCCGGCCAGCAGGATGAGGGTGGCCTTGGGCTCGACAGCCTTGACGCCGCGCAGGTTGATTCGTGTCGGGCAGGCGTCTCCGGTGGGATTGGCGATCTTGAGGATGGTGTCGCCGCTCGCGTCTTCCCGGCTCGCAGCCACTCCGATTCGCGGTCCTTCCGGCGTGACGTCGTGGATCAACTCGTTGTCGAGGAAACAGCGGATGCGCGCACCCTCGAGTTCGATGCGGATGTCGTACCAAGCATTCTCCTTGATCCTCCCCGGCCTGGACGCCAACTGCGTCTTGCCGCTCTCGTAGTTGCTGCCGCCCTTTTCGATGGCGTGGCGTGAGTTCCCCCAACCGCCGATGTTCCACCAGTAGTAGCGGTCGCCCTTGCGGCTGCCGAAGACAATGAGGAAGCCCTCCTCGCCACCGGTCTTCTTCGCCCGCAGCGAGTAGACGGCCGAGGGGGTGTCAATGGCCGTCCTGCACAGGCTCAGGGCCGGGGTCTTTCCCTGGTCGGACTGCCCGTATGCACCACCGTGCACTGCATACGTCCCCGCAACCGGCTGCCAGTTCGCGGCCCGCGGCGAGAAGCTCTCGTCGATCACCGTCTTCCCTCCGCTTTGCACCCTGATGTCGTCGAACACGGCGCTGGTGTTCCAGGTCCCCACCCCGATCCGGCCGCGTGCCGGTTCGCTGCCGGCGCCCGGCAGGACGCTGAAGCGGGATTCGTTCCTCAGGTAGCGGTCGCCCTTGTGGCGGCTGAACATCCGCTGGACGTGGTAGTTGGGGGTGCGCACCACGGTCTTGTGGTCGAACCAGATCAGGTCGGCGGCGGTCCACTGGGTGAAGCCGTAGCGCGCGAAGAGGGGCGCGTAGGCCGTCATGGTCACGAGGTCGGCGTTGCGCTCGATGCCGGTCAGGTAGCAGGCCTCGGCGACGGCATTGTAGAGGGTGTTGCCGCGCGAGGCATACTCGCCGACGTACACCTTCGGCTTGCCCCGGTCGAAGCCGTCGAAGCGATGCTGGTTGGCGATGAACCACTCCGGCGCCTCGTAATAGTGCTCGTCGGAAATCTCGACCCCCTGGCGGGCCATGAAGTCGTAGATCGGAATCCCGGGTCCGAGCCCCGAGGTTCCCACGATCTTGATGTCGGGGCATTCCGTGCGGAGGGCCTTGACGAAGTAGGGGAACCGTTCCTCGAATTCCCTGGTGTGGTGCTCCTCGTTTCCGAGGCCGACGTAATTGAGGTTGAACGGTTCGGGATGTCCCATCTTCGCCCGCAGCCCGCCCCACTTCGTGTCGACCGGGCCGTTGGCGAACTCCACCAGGTCCACCGCGTCGTCAACCCACTCCTGCAGCCTGTCCAGGGGCGCGTTCTCGCAAGCGGCAAAGGGGTCAGGCTTAATTTTTTGACATCACGCGCATTCTGTTCAGCATCCCGGGAGATGCCACGGGAGCGACGAACCGGGTATGCGGGCGCGATCTGTCACGGAGTGGCTGACTCAACAACTCCACATGGGCGTGCGCAACGCGGTGAGCCGCACGA
>CAYPUM010000337.1:0-4765 GCA_964413545.1 uncultured Roseibacillus sp.
TATCGCGCGATCCGAGGGCTTGCCCCGCCAGCTCCGCGGTAATCGTCCCGTCCTGCACCAGCTTCAGCACCTCGCTGCCCGCCAGCAGGAACAGTCCCGATGCGTATTCGTGGGTGGTGACCGGCAGCGACGGCCGCGGCTGGGCGTCCACCGGCTGCACCCAGCCGAGCAGGCCGTCGGGGTGGACGCAGCTCACCAGCCCGCGCCAGCCCTTGATGACCGCCGGCAGGCAGGTCTCGCGGTCGAGCAATCCGGCGCGAATCCCCCATGCCAGGCCGTGAGTGAAGAATGCCGTTCCGCTCGACTCGGGCATCAGATATTGATCCGGATCGTCGAGGTTCGCGCGCCAAAGCCCGTCGTCGTGCTGGCGCGCGATGAGCGAAGCGGCCATCCGGCGGAACAGGTCCTCATAACGGGCACGCTTCGCGTCTTCTTCCGGCAGGTGCGGCAGCAGCAATGCCAGTCCGGCGAAGACCCAGCCGTTGCCGCGCGACCAGAGGATCTTTTTGCCATGCCGCGTTTTCTTGCCGATGTAGCCCGGGTCGCGATAGTACAGGTCTGCCTCTTCATCGAGGATCTTGTCGGTCACCGTCCAGAACGACTCGTGCAGCAGGTCGAGGTAGCGCGGCTCGCCGGTCGCCTTGTGAAGCAGCGCGAAGACGGACGCGGCGTAGAGCGAATCGGCGTAGAGCGGCCTGTCGTAGGGCGCAGGCGCATGGCCGTACCAGATCTTGCCCAGGGCAGGGGAGTTCGGGGCATCGCTCTCGATCCACTCGATCGTCGGCCGCAGCATCGCGGGATCCCGGTCGATCAGGAACAGCTGCGCCCAGGTCATGGCGCAGAACAGCTTGTTGTAGCCGGAGCCCTCGGTGCCGACCTGCCACCGGTGTTTTTTGCCCCACGCCCGCGCCTGATCGAGATACGCCTGGTCCCGCGTCGCATGGTAGGCGCCCATCACGCCGGTGTAGTAGGTCGCCCGGATCCAGTTGCGGTCGGTTTTCGTGGGCGGGTGCGCCAGGGTGCCCTCGTTGACCTTGCGCATCATCGCCAGGATGGCGTCCTCACGGAAGAGCGCGCCCGCGGGCGCTCCCTGCCCGACGGACGGCCCGAGGAGCGCAAATGCCAGCACCGCAAGCCGTCTCCATGTCGCTGTCTTCAATATGCTTTCCGTCAGTTTGAATGTCTTCAGCACGCTCACCGCAATTCGTTGATGGCCACCCCGTCCATGTCGGTGAACGCCTGGTTTTCGCCGCCCATCGCCCATGCGAACCGGTAGGCCGCGGTGCCGCAGCCGCAATGGATCGACCACGCCGGCGCGAGCACCGCCTGGCGGTCGGCGACCCACAGCGGCCGGGTCTCCCGCGGCTGGCCCATCATGCGGCCGACGTAGAGGCACTCGCGGGCGCCAAGATCGAAGCCGTCGCCATCGACCGTCACCGTCCCCGGCCCGCCGAGGTTGAGGACGCCCAGCTCGCGGCGTTCGCAAAAGTGCGCGGCGCGCAGGTCCTGCGGGCAGCTCAGTTCGAGCCCGCGGCCGGTGGGCACCGCGGCCCCGACCACCGCGCGGTCAAGGTCGGTGGCGACCATGGTCAGCTCGCCGGGACGGAACAGGTCTTCGAGCAGGAACGAATCCCGCAATCCCGCGGTGCCGAGCGCGGCGGTTTCGTTCGGCGATGGCAGGTGGATTGCTTTCATGGCGCGTGGCGCGACTGACTACCATTCACGGCTCCGCGATCAAGTCTCCGCAGCCGCCGGCGCAACACTTGGCGCAATCGTCCAAAAGATCCCGGATTTCCCGCCCCGGATTGTCTCATTCATCCGAGAGCCCGATGCGCTCTTCTGTCATGAATAGGGGCCGTTCCGATCACATGAAACCGCTCGCCATCGCATCACTTGTTCTGTTAGCCTGTCTCCACCCTCTGGCCGCCGCCGATCCGGCGCCGGGCGAAGTCCTCGGGGCGATGAAGCGCGTCGCCGACTGGCAGCTCGCCCATCCGTCGAAACACCGCATCACCGACTGGACCCGGGCGCCGTTCTTCCTCGGGCTCTTCAACCTCCACCAGGTGTCCGGCGACGACCGCTACCTCGAGGCGCTCACCGGCTTCGGCGAGCGCGCGAATTGGCGGCCGGGCAAACGCGTCACCCACGCCGGCGACCACGCGGTGCTGCGGGCGTGGCTCGAAGTCCACGGGATCGACGGCGGGAAGTCGCGACTCGATCCGGCCGTCGACCATTTCCCGAAGATCCAACGCGAACTCGCCGGCAAACCGCCCGCCTCGCCCGCCGGCGGCGCCTTCACGTGGTGCTGGTGCGACGCGCTGTTCATGTCGCCGCCGGTCTGGGTGCACCTCGCCGAAATCACCGGCGACTCGAAATACCTCGACTGGGCGAACCGCGAATGGTGGACGACCACCGGCGTCGCTTATGCCATCCAATCCCAGGCCGCCAGATCTGGTGAGACCCTGGTTGCTTCGGGAAGCTCGATAACCCGGGCCGCTGCATCGATCAGGGTCTCCCTGACATCGCGGGAGAGTGCCCCGAGATCGCCGCCCTCGAAAAACGTCAGCGCCTTCAATGCAGGAATCGTCGCGAATCCGGGGGCAAACATCTTCCCGGCAATCGCCAGCCCCTTCTCCAGCGAAACGCCGGCGCGAATCATGGCCGCGATGTCCGCGTAGTCCTTCGCTTCCAACCGCTGGAGTATCACCTTCAGCTTGGTCGCCATCAGGTCGTCCATCGAGGCGGCCGCCACAACCCCGTCGTCCGTCAACTCCGGGCAACCGAACCGGCCCATCGTCAGGCCTCCGAAGAACGAGATCTTGACCGCTCCCGGTGACAGGAGCGAGAGGACGTTCGGTTCGTCCTGGATCACCTCGGACGAGCCCGGCAATGCCAGCGCCTCACGGATCGCCTCCTTGTCCAAGTTCCCGGTTGCGAAGAAATCGAAGTCGACCGATCGACGGTGTCCCAGCCGCAGCGCGACCGCAGTGCCGCCGTACAACACAAAGCCCATGCGCCAAAGGGGCGTGAGGTGCGGCCAAAGCTCGACCTGAGACGCCGGCAGCACGTCCTTGCGTGGAGCGAAGGATTTCATTCGAGCACGCGTTCGGGCGGCGGCGGGGCCTGGCCCTCCCTGGCGAGCCCCAGCCGGTAGTGCCAGAACCGCCACGACCGGGCGCTGAACCAACCGGGCTCGGCATTCCGCAACACTTCGGCCAGCCGTGCCTCGCCGAACGCCTGCTCCAGCCGGCGGATGTCCTCGAATGTCCCGAGTTCCATCACCTGCGAGATCACCCGTGCCGGGAAATCCAGCACGGGACGAGCTGGCACCCACCAGATGTACTTCTCCGACAGCCTCGCAACGAGATTCCTCTGACTGTCGTTCACTCTTGAAACATAGCCCTCCGAGGCCGCCGGTTCAAGCTCGCTGGCCGCAACATGCGAATACAACAGGCCGACACCCCGCATCCTGCCATACCCGATTGTCCGCCTCCGCAAATCCTCACCCGCCCTCGCCACTCTCCCGCCATTTCCGCGGCGGCATCCCTGCCTCCCTGCTGAAAACGCGGGTGAAGTGGCTCTGGTCGTAGAACCCGCATCGTTCCGCCACTTCCACCAGGTCCGCGGCGGAGTCGCGCAGCAGCGTCTTGGCCCGCTCGATCCGGCAGCGCGTCCGGAAGTGCGCCGGACTCACACCGGTCGTCTCCAGAAAGTACCGTTCGAGACTGCGCCGCGACATGTTGCACTGCTCGGCGATCTCGTCGATCGAGAGCGTCTCGGCGGCGTGCTTCACCATCCAGTCGACGACGAACGGCATCACGTCGCCGCGTTTCTCTTTGAGCGCGCGCTCCTCGAACAACAACCCGATGTTGGTCATGCCCACCACCTCGCCGTCCCGGATCCACGGCGACTTCAGGCTGCGCCAGCGCTCGCGCGCGCCCGAAGGCGTCAACGAATATTCGAGGTAATCCAGGTGCCGGCCCCGCTCCATCACCTCGCGCTCCTCGTGCAGGTAGCGCTCCGCCCGCCAGGCCGGAAACAGATCGAGCGCGGTCTTGCCCAGCACCTCGCCGGCCGACTCGAAACCCAGCGAATTGAGCCAGCCCCGGCTCACGTACACGTAGCGATGCCGCCGGTCCTTGACCACGCAGCGGAAATTCTCCGCGTGCTCGAACATGCAGCCAAAGGCGCCCAAGTCTGGTAGCTCAGGTTCCATCGGAAGGGAAGAATGATTCTAGATCTAGACTAGCCTCCTGTCGCATTCGTGCAATGATTATTCGCGGACAAGGCCACAGCGGATGAATGGCCGGCTCCAGGCCGATGGCCATCGCCGGCCTGTGATCAGCACACCGGATCCTTCTCCTCATCGAAATGGTTCAGCGAATTGGTGGACACGAATACGTGAAGGAGGAGGTGAAAGACCAGGAGGGTGAAAAAGGGGGAACCACGTGCTCCGCCACGCGGCCGCAGGCCACCTTGTCGCAAACGTGCAATTCTCCCCCAAAAAACGCCTAAACTTTGACGCATCCATCCAAGACAATAAATCCCAATCTGGTACGATGATGAAGGAATAGCAAAATCAAAGTAGGAAATAGCAAATTTCGACTTAAACCAAGTTAATAATATGAAAACACAAAAACAACTTTTCCTCACCCTTCTCGCCGCCGGCTCTGCCGCCATGCTTGGTCCCAGCGCTCAGGCCACCTTGATCATGACGGATGCCACCTTCTCGTCCCCCGTGAACAACCAGCGGGAACTGACCTCG
>CAYPUM010000338.1:0-4745 GCA_964413545.1 uncultured Roseibacillus sp.
TCCGAATCCGGAACCGGTTTGGCGTCGATCATCACGATTCCGGGATGGAGGTTTCCGTAGTAGACCATCTGGGCGGTGCCGTCCGGGTTGGCGGTCCAGAGGTGGTGGTAGTGGACCTGGCTGCGGTCGACGTATTCCCAGCGGGTGTAGAGGACGCGCCCGTCCGGCAACGGCCACGGGGTGTTGTCGTGCTCGATGTTGCTGGATATCTGCCGGATCCCGGAGCCGTCGCGATGGCGCCGGTAGAGCACCGCCACCGGGGTCAGCCAGCAGTTCACCCAGCGCTTGCAGCGGCTGCTGACGAAGATGAGATCTCCGTCCGGCAGGTATGAGGGCTCGATGTCGTCCCACGGGCCGTCCGTCAACTGGCGGAGATCCGAACCGTCCACGCCGATTTCGTAGAGGTGGTAATGCTTCCTGCCGCCGGGCCGGTAGGAGAAGACGATGCGCTCCGCGTCGTAATCCACTTGAGGGTCGCGGATTCCGCCCTTCGGGTCGGCGAGGAGGGTTCGCACCGCGCCGGTGCGGAGGTTCACGGCCCGCAATTGTGAGCCGGACGGGTAGGTCGGTTTGGACCGCAGCCCTTCCGGAGCGTACTCGCCGAAGTTCGCGTACCAATGGCCGTCGGGCCCCAATCCGCGGACGGCGAGAACGATTTCTTCCACCTCGGGGGGCAGACGATCGCGCGGCGTGCCGGACGCTTCACCCGCGTCGTTTGCCAACACCCCCGCCACGCAGAAGAACCGCAGGCCCGCCATGAGGGTCGTTCTCGCTATTCCGTGCATCATCCGCCTCCGGAAAAACGAAGCGACCGGCTGCCATCTTGCACTGATCGTGGCGCGGAGGCGACACGGTGCGCGATGATAGCGGGGCTCACGGACCGGGATGTCCGGCGCCTTCAATGAGTTCCTCCCCGAGTTGGCGTGAGAAAAGGCTCGTTTTTCTCAGGAGGGTTCGAGGGTGGCCGCGCTCACACATCTCCGTCCACCTCCAGTTGGGACAGTTCCAGTTCGTTTCCGCCGTGATCGACGACCATGCTGCCGCGGCAGGCCGGGCAGGCGAAGGTTAACTCGTCAAGCTCCGGCATGGCCCCGCATTCGAGGCAGCGAAAGACGGCGGGAACGGTCTCGATGTCCAACGCCGCGCCAGCCGCCATGGTTCCCTCCCGCAGTGACTCAAAGGCGAACTCGAGAGCTTCCGGGACGACTCCCGAGAGGACTCCGACCCGAAGCCGCAGGCGCGTGATCCGGTCCGCGCCGGCCCGGCGGGCTTCGTCCTCCGCGGACTGCAGCGCGGCTTCCATGATCGACGCTTCATGCACGAAACAACCCTAGCATGAAACCCTGCGGGGGAAATCCCGCATGGTGAGATCTGCCAGGCAATCCGCGGGAACTGCGCAGCAAATCGGAGGACGGCAGGGGAGACGGAATTGGTGCACAGGTTTTCGGAAGTGGCGCGCAGCAAGCGCCATTGAACGGTTTGAAAGGCGCCTGTAGGTAAAGCCTCGTGGAAGCGAATGATGAGTTGGAAGGGCAGGATTCCCTTCTTTCGGGGATTCGGTTCCATGGTCTGGACGGCGGCGCCGGTTCGGACCGCCCGTCCTGCCGGGCGCCTTGTGCAGCAACCTAACATCACGACTCATGCCGCGGATTCAACAACCCAGCCCGAAGCGCATTGAAGGGGTCATGGAGCATGCGAGCGGTGACAAGCGTTTCAAGATCCTTGAGGTCTTCATGAAGCGGCACCAGTTCCGGGCCGATGCCCTGATCGAAGTTCTGCACAAGGCGCAGGAGCTTTTCGGTTATCTCGAGGACGACCTGTTGATCTTCATCTCGCACTATTTGAAGCTGCCGCCGAGCCGGGTTTACGGGGTGGCGACCTTTTACCATTACTTCACGCTGAAGCCGCAGGGCGAGCACACCTGCGTGGTGTGCATGGGGACGGCCTGTTATGTGAAGGGGGCCGACAAAGTGCAGGAGGCGGTGGAGAAGGCCGCCGGCGTGAAGGCCGGCGAGACGACGCCCGACAAAAAGATTTCCCTCCTGACGGCGCGGTGCATCGGCGCCTGCGGCGTGGCGCCGGCGGTGACATACGACGGCGTGGTGTGCGCCAAGCAGACCCCCGACGACGCCCTCGCAAAACTGAAAGAGTGGACCGGTCATGACGCTCAGTGAACTCCAGGAAATCAAGGAGAAGGAACTCGCCTCGCGCAAGAGGACCATCGTCCGGTGCTGCATGGCGGCGGGTTGCGCCTCGCAGGGCGCCGCGGACCTGAAGAACAACCTTGAGACGGCGGTGAGGGAGTCCGGCCTCGAGGCGGAGGTCGAGATTCGCGGGGTGGGCTGCATGCGGCTCTGTTGTGAGGGTCCCCTCGCGCAGGTTGATCCCGACGAGACCCTTTACGGCAAGGTCGAGCCCGGCGACGCGAAGGCGATCATCGAGGCGGTCAAGCGCGGCGGCAAGGCGGACCTCGAGGTTGGCGATCCCCGCCATCCGTTCTTCACCCGGCAGCAGTCGGTGGTGCTCGGCAACAGCGGGGAGGTCGACCCCGAGCGCATCGAGTCCTACATCGCGGCCGACGGGTACCTCGGCCTCCGGCATGTGCTTCGCGAACAGGAACCGCACGAAGTGGTCCAGACCATCATGGACAGCGGGCTTCGCGGCCGGGGCGGGGGCGGGTATCCGACCGGCCTCAAGTGGCAGACGGTCGCGAAGGCGTCGGGCGACCGCAAGTATATCGTCTGCAACGCGGACGAGGGGGACCCCGGGGCCTTCATGGACCGCACCATTCTCGAGAGCGACCCCCACGCCATCATCGAGGGCATGACGATCGCGGCCTATGCGGTGGGGGCCGAGCAGGGCTACATTTACGTGCGGGCCGAGTATCCGTTGGCGATCGAGCGGTTGCAGATGGCGATCAAGGAGGCCAAGAAGGCGGACCTGCTCGGGGGCGGGATTCTCGAGGCGCCGTTCAACTTCAACATCGACCTGCGGATTGGGGCGGGGGCGTTTGTTTGCGGCGAGGAGACGGCACTGATGGCATCGATCGAAGGCAAGCGCGGGGTTCCGCGCCCGCGTCCCCCGTTTCCGGCGGAGAGGGGGTTGTGGGGGTGTCCGACGCTCATCAACAATGTTGAGACGTTCGCGAACGTGGCGCCCATCGTGCGGAACGGCGCGGAGTGGTTCGCCAACATCGGCACCGAAAAGAGCAAGGGAACCAAGGTCTTCGCGCTGGCCGGCAAGATCACCAACACCGGCATCATCGAAGTCCCGATGGGAACCACCCTGCGCACCATCGTCGAGGAGATGGGCGGCGGCGCGCCGGACGGCGGGACGGTCAAGGCGGTGCAGACCGGCGGCCCGTCGGGAGGGTGCATCCCCGCCGAGCATCTCGATACGCCCGTCGATTATGAATCCCTCACCGAACTCGGCTCGATCATGGGATCGGGAGGGATGATCGTGATGGACGAGACCACGGGAATGGTTGACGTGGCGCGTTTCTTCATGGAGTTCTGCCGCGACGAGTCGTGCGGCAAGTGCATCCCGTGCCGGGCCGGCACGGTGCAGATGCACAACATGCTGACCAAGATCATCGAGGGCAGGGCGAACGCCCGGGATCTTGCGAAGCTCGAGGAACTCTGCGACATGGTCAGGCGCACGAGTCTCTGCGGGCTTGGGATGACGGCGCCGAACCCGGTTTTGAGCACGCTGCGGTTTTTCCGCGGGGAATACGAGGCGCTGCTCCGGCCCGATCCGTTTTCGGGGATCGGGGCGGCGTCTGCCGCGAAGGAAGCCTCCGTCGGTTGAAGGCAACCTCAGCAAGAACGAGTCATGGCCGTAAAGACACTCACCATCGACGACAAGCCGGTCAGCGCCGAAGAGGACGCCACCGTGCTGGCGGCCGCCCGCGACGCCGGTATCGATATTCCCACGCTCTGCCACATGGACGGCATCTACGACAGCGGGTCGTGCCGCCTGTGTCTGGTCGAGGTCGAGGGGATCCCGAAGCTGCTGCCGGCCTGCACGACGACCGTCCGGGAAGGCTGGGTGGTGCACACCAACAGCGAGCGGCTGCAGGAGTACCGGAAGATGATCCTCGAGCTGTTGTTCGCCGAGCGCAACCATGTCTGCGCGGTGTGCGTGGCCAACGGCAACTGCGAACTCCAGGCCCGCGCCTACCGGCAGGGCATGGACCACGTGCGCTACGACTACTGCTACCCGAAGTGGGGGATGGACCTCACCCATCCGTTGTTCGGGATGGACCACAACCGTTGCATCCTGTGCGCGCGCTGCGTGCGGACCTGCTGGCACATCGAGGGGGCCGGCACGAAGAACCTTGCGGGCCGCGGCGGCGAGGGCCACATCGTCACCGACATGAACGAACCATGGGGCGACTCGCTGACCTGCACCTCGTGCGGGAAGTGCGTGCAGTCATGCCCGACGGGAGCGCTCTTTCAGATCGGGGTGACCGCCGCCGAGATGCAGCGCGACCCGACCCGGCTCAACGACATCGTCACCGCAAGGAGCAAGAAGGAATGGAACGTGTAAGACTCGCCACTATCTGGTTGGGCGGCTGCTCGGGCTGCCACATGTCGTTTCTCGACCTCGACGAGTTTCTCGTCGACCTGATCGAGAAGGTGGACATCGTTTACAGCCCGATCATCGACGTCAAAGAGTATCCGGAAGACGTCGACATCTGTCTGATCGAGGGCGGGACGCCGCGGCTGACGACCGAGAGCGAGATC
>CAYPUM010000339.1:0-1483 GCA_964413545.1 uncultured Roseibacillus sp.
CGGCAAGGAGGCTGAGATGGATCTCGTCTTCCACGGCGGGTCGGGGTCGGCGCTGGAGGAAATCCGGGAGACGCTCGACTACGGGGTGATCAAGATGAACATCGACACCGACACGCAGTACGCCTTTACGCGTCCGATCGTGACGCACATGTGCGAGAACATCGAGGGGGTGCTCAAGATCGACGGGGAGGTCGGGAACAAGAAGGTCTACGACCCGCGCTCGTATCTGAAGAAGGCCGAGCAGAGCCTCTGCGACCGGTTGAAGGAGGCCTGCGAGGACCTGCTCTCGAGCGGGAAGTCGATCTGCGGGAGGGTGTGAGGGAGGAGTGTCGAGGGGCGAGGGAACAGGAGTCGGACCTGTCGGACCTGTCGGACGGGTCGGGCGAGACGCGCCACGCACGACGCATTGATTCATGACCGAGATTGACGCCCAGCCGCCGCAGGAGAATCCGCTGACGAACATCCTGGTCAATGTGATCGTGCCGGTGCTGGCGTTGAGCTACCTGAGCAAGGATCCGGACCTGCTGGAAAGGCTGGGGAAGACGGTGCGGCCGTGGCACCTCGGGCCGGCGAAGGCGATGGCCGTGGCGCTGGCCCTGCCGATCGGGTACGGGATCTGGTTTTTCGCGCGGCACAAGGCGGCGAATTTCTTCTCGGTGGTGGGGCTGGTTTCGGTGGCATTGACGGGCGGGCTGACTCTGTATCTCTGGAACGACGACGGCACGGTGAAGGCGCACGCGGCGGAGTTGTTCGGGATCAAGGAGGCGTCCATCCCGCTGGTGCTGGGGCTGGCGATTTTCCTTTCGCACTGGACGAAGACCCCGCTGCTGAACGCGTTTCTGTACAGCCCGCAGATATTCGACATCAAGCGGATCGAGCGGGCGGTGCGCGAGCGCGACGCCGAGCCGGCCTATGCGCGGCTCCTGTTTTCGAGCACGATCATTTTCGCGTCCTCGTTCCTTGTGAGCACGGTGCTGAACTTTTTTCTGGCGCTGTTTTTTCTCGGGGACATTGACACCAGGGCTGCGAACGCGCTCGAGCAGTACAACGCGGGGGTGGCGAAGCTGACCGGGTGGGGTTTCGCGGTGATCGGGGCGCCGGTTCTCGTTTTGCTCTTCCTCGTCTTGTGGCGTCTTGTCAGGAGTCTGCACCGGATCACGGGACTCGATACGGAGGAGATCCTGTTGCCGCGGTAGGAATTCCAAGGTGGTGCAGGTTTTCAACCCGATGGTTGGGGCCGCGGTGGGGGGTTGGGCCCCCTGCAGGCCGGGAAGAATTCCCGGCCGACTCTCGCAGGTTGGAAACCTGCGCCACTCTCGTCATCGGGGAGCAGGGCTGGTTGGACGGTCAGTCTTTTGACTCTCGCAGGTTGGAAACCTGCGCCACTCTCGTCATCGGGGAGCAGGGCTGGTTGGACGGTCAGTCTTTCGACTCTCGCAGGTTGGAAACCTGCGCCACTCTCGTCATCGGGGAGCAGGGCTGG
>CAYPUM010000339.1:1583-4724 GCA_964413545.1 uncultured Roseibacillus sp.
GGTCAGTCTTTTGACTCTCGCAGGTTGGAAACCTGCGCCACTCTCGTCATCGGGGGAGCGAGGCTGGTTGGCCGGTCAGTCTTTTGACTCTCGCAGGTTGGAAACCTGCGCCACTCTCGTTTGCTCAGCGTCGCCAGAGGGCTTCGATTTCTTCGAGGGATTTGCCCTTGGTTTCGGGGACGGCGAGGATCATGAAGAGGACGAGGACGACGCAGAAGGAGGCGTAGACCAGGAAGGGGAAGCCCCGGTTGAAGGTTTGGACCAGCCATGGGTTTTCCAAGAGGACGGGGAAGGTCTGGCTGACGACGAAGTTGGCGGTCCAGAGGCAGAAGGTGGCGATGCCCATGGCGCGGCCGCGGATCCTGGTGGGGAAGATCTCGGAGAGGATGACCCAGGTGACAGGTCCGACGGACATGGCGAAGCAGGCGATGTATCCGAGGATGAAGACGAGGACCCATGCTCCGAGTTGGCCGAGCATGGCGGCGGCGCCGATGGCGGCGAGCGAGATTCCCATGCCGGCGGCGCCGATGATCATGAGGGGTTTGCGGCCCACCTTGTCGACGATGGCGATGGCGAGGACGGTGAAGCCGAGATTGACCGCACCGACGACCACGGTTTGCAGCATGGCGGCATCAACCCCGGCTCCGGCGACGGTTTTGAAGATCTCGGGAGCGTAGTAGAGAAAAACGTTGATGCCGGTGACCTGCTGGAGGACGGCCAGCACGACACCGATGAGGAGGGCGAAGCGGAGGCCGGGACCGAGGAGGCGTCCGAGGGCGCCGAGCACGAGGGGTTCCTGTTCGAGGGCGGTCCGGATTTCGGCGAGTTCGCGCTCGGCGTGGTCCGGGCCGTCGATTTTGGTGAGGATGCCGCGGGCCTCTTCGGTCCGGCCGGCTTTGGTCAGCCAGCGGGGGCTTTCGGGGACTAAAAAGAGGAGAACCAGCAACGCCACGGCGGGGACGGCTTCGGAGCCGAACATCCAGCGCCAGCCGAGGAGGACATTCCAGCCATCGGTCTCCGCGATGGTCCCCGCGGCCCGGTCGACGGCCTGGCCGTATCGCGCGATGAAGTAGTTGACGAAGTAGACCACCAGCATCCCGGCGACGATGGCGAACTGGTTGAGGCTGACCATGCGGCCGCGGATGCGGGCGGGGCTGATTTCGGCGATGTAGAGGGGGCTGGTCATGGAGGCGGCGCCGACGCCGATGCCGCCGATGATGCGGAAGATCACAAACTCCCAGAGGGTCCGGGGGACGGCGGTTCCGACGGCAGAGAGGAGGAACATGACGGCGGCCACGAGGAGGGTGTTGCGGCGCCCGAAGCGGTCGCTGAGAGGCCCGGCGAGGCAGACGCCGAGGACGCAACCGGCGAGGGCGCTCGAGGCGGCCCAGCCCATCATGGTGGGGGTCAGGTCGAAGTGCGTTCTGAGGAAACCGATCGCCCCGGCGATGACGGCGGTGTCGTATCCGAAGAGGAGGCCGCCGAGGGTGGCCACGCCGCACACCAGGTAAAGGTAGGAACGACTCCCGGGGCGGCTTGCGGCGGGCGCGGTCATGGCGGCGGATCAGTCCTCTCCGTTGAACTCGCGGAGGGCGTTCATCATCGCCACGACGTTCTCGACGGGCGAGCGGGCCTGGATGTTGTGGATGGTGTTGAAGACGAATCCGCCGCCCGGCGAGAAGACCTCGCATCGGCGGAGGACTTCCTCGCGGACTTCGGCGGGGGTGCCGAAGGGGAGGGTTTGCTGGGTGTTGACTCCCCCGCCCCAGAAGGTGATGCGCTCGCCGTGGCGCTCCTTGAGAAGCTCGGCCTCCATGCCGCGCGCCGAACACTGTACCGGGTTGAGGATATCGAATCCGGATTCAATGAAATGCGGGATGAACTCTTCGACCGCCCCGCAGGAATGCTTGAAGGTCTTCCAGTTGGTGTGCTCGTGGATCCAGTCGTTCATGCGGCGGTAATTCGGGAGCCACAACTCGTCGAAGGCGCCGGTCGAGCAGAAGCTGGACTCCTGGGTGCCGAAATCGGTGCCGCAGACCACGACCACGTCGATGACGTCGCCGACGATCTCGTGCAGGGCGGCGAGGTTCCGCACCGCGATCTCGGTCTGCCGCGTGAAGACCTCCGCCACGTAGTCGGGATGGGCGGCGGTGGCCATGTACCATTCCGCCACGTCGCGGATGCCTTTCGGGCGGGTGAGGAAGGGGGCCGGGACGAGGGCGATGTCGCCGAGGCCGGTGCCGTTGAGATGCGTGATGACGGCGCGGCCGGTGCCGCGGAGGCGGCCGGACTCCTCCCGCCAGTATTGTTTTTCGGCCTCGTCCATCGGCTTGAATTCCTCGAGGTTGTCGGCGGGGTCGAGGTTGTCCTCGTCGAGGGGCTCCTGGCGGATGACGGCGTCGAAGAAGAACCCGGTTTTCGGCATGTGGGCGCTGGGCGGGGCGCTGGTGTCGCCCTTGGGGAAGATGTAGGTGCCGTCGTCCTTTTCGACGGTGCGGAAGTGTTCGGAGACGAGGACCTCCTGGCCCCACGGGCAGCGCCATTCCTTCCAGTTTTCGTTGACGAAGCCGAGGATGGTATTGCGCGGGAAGATGCTGACGACGTCCACGCCGAGGGCGTCCATGAGGTCCTCCTCGACCTCGCCGAGCATTTGAAACGGCTCGCAGATTTTCACGGGCCGGGGTTCGAGGCCGTAATGCCGGCGCAGGTCCTCGACGACGCTGCAATGGATGCCGGTGATGAACGTGCTTCCAAAATCGATTGGCACCCGGTCCGGTTCGTGATGCTCGATCGCAGTGCGGACGCGTTCCTTGCTGGTCATGGGGAGAGTGTGAGGGGATGGCGGACTCGGGCCAAGGGCAAATACGCCGTGGCGGCCCTCGCGGGACTATGCCATCTCCAGAGGGGCCACATCCCTGTAGCTGGCCAATCGTTCGCTCCGGCGGGACAAGCCCGCCGGGGGCGTTCCTCCGCTCTGGCGGAGCACGGCCCGTCCCCCCCAAAGCGCCGTCGCCGTCCCTTGCGGGACTCTGCCGGCGCACTCCAGAGGCGCCCCCCTTGTGGCGTGCGGTGGCAAGCGACGCAGGAGCAGCTTGCCCGTCGTAGCCCGCAGCCGTTCGACAGGCTCAGGCCCTGAGCTGC
>CAYPUM010000340.1:0-4718 GCA_964413545.1 uncultured Roseibacillus sp.
ATCCCGCAGGGATGCCAGCCATTAGCCGGTGGTTGAGCGGAGCGACACCACCGGAACCGGCGAAGCGGGGAATTCGCATCCCGCAGGGATGCCAGCCATTAGCCGGTGGTTGAGCGGAGCGACACCACCGGAGCGGGCGAAGCGGGGAATTCGCATCCCGAAGGGATGCCAGCCAGCCTCCTTCCGCCTATGGTTTCCAGATCCCCTTCAGGTGCCAGACGTCGACGGAGGCGGCGCCATGGGAGAACACCTCGACGCCGAGGTCTTCGGGCGGGGGGTACATCACGCGGGCGGCGGTTTCCTTGCCTCCGTTGACGAAGACTTCCATGACGGACTTGTCGAGGAAGAGATGCACGGTGAGGGCCTTGTTGCCGCCTTCGGGTTTGGCGGGGAGGTGGGTGCCGAAGGCGTTGACTCCGCCGCGGTGGCAGCGGATTTCGAGGGCGCGCGAGCCGTCGTCGGACCGGCGCACCCGCAGGCCGGCGGGTCCCTTGTCGAGGTGCTTGAAGACCGCCATGATTTCGAGGGTGTCGCCCTTGATGTCGAGCACTTGCGAGCCGGTCAGGTCGTTCACGCCGGCGTGGCCGCCGCGCAGCTTGGCCAACTCGGGGACCGGTTTCTGGACCGGGCGTCCGTCCTCGCCGAGGGTGAGCACCCGCGGCAGCGCGAAGCAGTTGTTCCACCCCTTCGCCTGTTTGGTGGGGTGGATCCATGCGTAGACGATGTGTCTGCCCGTGTCATCGGTCAGGAAGCTGACGGTCTTGTATTCCTTGGAGCGGTCGAGGCGGCCGCCGCTTTCCCTTGTGAACTTCGCCGTCCCGGGATCGAACGTGCCGAGGAACCACTGGGGTGGCGGGTCCCATGTCATGATGTACATCCATTTCTCTCCGAAGGGGATCATCTGGGGGCAATCCCATGCGTAGTCGCACATGTTGCCGCGGTGCTCCCACTCGGTGAGTTGGCTGTTCTTCGCCTCGTAGACCGGTGCGACGTTCCCGCCGACGCTGTCGGTGCCCGTGATGCCCAACAGCATGAAGGTGCGGCCGCCGGCCTTGAAGAAGGCCGGGTCGCGGATGTAGTTCCTCCATTCGTATCCGTCGACGCCGTTCGGCAGGGTGGGGGAATCGACCGGGTCGGCGGTGGCCTTGCCCCATTTGATGAAGTCCTTGTCCATCGGCTTCACCATCACCTGCCCGTTGAACTTGGCGGGGACCTTGTGATCCTCGCCGGCGCCGGTGACCGAGGTGTACCACAACTGCCAGTTGCCGTCGCCGTCCTGCACGGCGCTGCCGGAGAAGCAGTGGTGTTCGCCCTTGCCGGTGTCCGGCCAGAGGGCGACCGGGAGACGCTCCCATGTGACGTTGTCGCGGCTGCGGGCGTGCCCCCAGTGCATGTGCCCCCACTCGTTGCCGTACGGGTTGAGCTGGTAGAAGACATGGAACCAGCCATCGGCGAAGAAGCAGCCGTTCGGGTCGTTCATCCAGCGGGCCTCGGGCATGAAATGGTAGACCGGACGGGTCGGATCGGCCTGCGCGGCCGGGGCTTCCTGCCTGATCGCCTTGTGGGCCTCGCGGATCGCCCCGGCGTCGTGGTGGAGACCTTCGGCGGCGGCGGCCGCCGCGGCGGCGGGCGGCAGGATGGCGGCGAGGAGAGTGGTTCTGAGGGTGGTTGTCATGGCGGGTCTGATCGAGCTCTCACACAGGTAGTATCTGGAGATGCCCGCCGGCGGAGTCCCGCGGGGGAACGGCGGCGGCGCTTTGGCGGGGCCGGGGGCGATTTGTCAAAGCGGTGTTGATCTTATTCATAGTCCCATGCGTCAACGGCCGATGCTCTCCTGCGGGCCGGCGTGCCTGGCCAGCAGCTTTGGGAGGTCCTCGGCGGGGTCGAGGCGGTAGCGATAGAAGTCCTTGGGATTGAAGAAGGCGGGGCCGCGGGTGTCCGCGCCCCACGGCCAGCCGCCCTTCGTGCAGTGGCGGAAGACACAGCCGCGTTCGACCAGCGTCCCCTTCTCGACGGTCAAGGGGTTGCTGGTCTTCTCGAAGAGGCTGTTTTCGACGATCATGTTCGTTCGTCCCCTGGCCCAGTGGCCGTATCCGCTGACGTTCTGGAGGTAGTTGTTGTAGAGATGCGCCCGGAGTGCGTTATCGATCGCCGGGTTGCGTTGTCTGGTGTTCCGGAACCAGTTGTGGTGCATGGTGAGTTGCGTCTCGACCTTGTCGGTCCATCCGCTGCCGCCGACCTTGTTATGGTCGCTGAGGATGCACCACGACACGGTGACGAAGGTCGTTCCCTTGCGCAGGTCCATAATCCCGTCGCCGTGGCGGGCGAGGTGGCAGTGGTCGATCCAGATGTGATGGGCGCTGTCGATCTGCAGGCCGTCGAAGTCCTGGGTTTTGCCCTCCGGGTCGCCCTCGACATAGGTGTCGCGGATGGTGAGGTTGCGGATGATGACGTTGTGGGTGCCGGGCGGAAGGAAGAACCCGCCGCCGATGATCTGCCCGTTCTTGCCGGCCCCGATGATGGTCTTGTCGGAGACGACGCGGATCTCGGTGCCCTTCGGCTGCATCTTGATGCGGCCTGCGACGCGGATGACGCAGGGCGCCTTCCGGGCCGCCCAGCGGGCCAGTTCCTGCTGGGTGGTCACGGTGACCCGCCTGCCGCGGGCCCCGCCGGTGGTGCCGTTCTGGCCGAGACCACGCACGGAGGCGAAGCCGGTGGGGGCGTCGGACCATGGCGCGAGGCGCGCCGGTGCCGGGACTCCAAGCGCGAGCAAAAGAGTGCAGAACGGAAGGATCCGGTGAAACGGGCGGCAGGGAAGAACTCGATTCCACATGGTGGCGTGCGGGGCTTGGTTGGAGTTGAGTCTGTTCCTGCCCCGGCGAAGCGCAGCGACGACGGGAGGGAGGAACAACCGGCCTGCCCGGAGGGGTCCGCAGGGCGAAGTCGGGCGACGGCGCTTTGGGGATGGCGGGGCGCCGTCGCTGGAGAGGCGGTTTCCGCCCGCAAAGCGGTGGCAGGCGCTCGCGACGCGCGCTCTGCCGCCGCACTCCATGCATCGCCGGGAGGCGGCGGCGGAAGGCGTTTCCGACGGCCAGCGGGATCCCTCCGGAGCGTCGGCTTAGAGGTCGTCCAGCAGGCCCCCGGCGTCGTCCTCGGCGTCCTCGGCGTCTTCGGCGTCCTCGGCGTCTTCGGCGCCCTCGGCGTCCTCGGCGTCCTCGGCGTCTTCGGCGTCGGGCGCCGGCGTCGTATCCGTTCCGAGACCGGGCTCGGGCGCGGGTTCCGGCTCGGGCGCGGGTTCCGGCTCAGGCGCGGGTTCGGGTTTGGGCTCCGGTTTGGGCTCCGGTTTGGGCGTCGGCTTGGGCGTCGGCTTGGGCGTCGGTTTGGTGGTGGTTGCGGCGCGGCTGGGCGACGCCTGCTTGCTGCTGGAGCTTCGGCTGGCGCGGGTCTTGGCGGTGGAGCCTCCGGACGGCTTTTCTTTGCTCGCGGAGGCGCTGGGTGGCGGCGCGGTAGCGGTCGGGCTGCTGGTGGTCTCGCAGGCCGAGGGCGCGAGAAAGAGGAGGGCGCCACTTGCCAGCACGGAGATTGCGGTCTTGGTTGTGCTCATATTTCGGTTTCCGTTTCGATCAGGTGGGCACGCCGCTGGCGTGCTCCGCGCCAGTGCAAGGATTTCCGCCACCGGATGCAAGGCTAATCCCAAGGATTGCCTTGGCACACTTGCGGAAAGGGGCGATCGGAATCGGTTTTTCGAGATCGACTTCATCGGACAGACGGCGAACGATCTGACGGGGCGGCTTCGCTGTTCTCGGCGAGGAGCGGGCCCTCGGGGATCGCCTTGGCGCCGCCCCGGAGCGGTAATTGGAGTGGCGGACTTCGCCATGGCCGCCCCAGAGTTCGGACATCGGCCGGTCGATGATGGCACGCAGCTTCAGGGTGTCCGCAAAACCGTCTCGCCGCGCGGCATGGATTCTGCTATATTTCGGGATCATGAAGGATGCCAAACGGTTCGAATGCCTGAGCCGGTTTGAGGAGAGGGACTTCGTGTTTCTGGTTACGGCGATAGGAGGGGCGGCCGATGGAGCGGCCCTGCGCGGCCTGTTTGTCGACCAGGAAAGTCTGCGGCATCTCCTTGACGACGAGCGCGTTTTCCGCGCCCTCCTTGAGTCGCCCTCGCTTCTGAATGTCAGTCCGTGGTTTTACTTTTACGTTCTGACGCGGCACAGCCTGAAGCGCCGGGGACTCGACGACCTGCCGCTTGCGGAGTATCTCGGATCGATCCTTGCGGAGCGGGTTCCGATGGCGCCGCACGATTCCCTGAGAGGCATTCCCGCCGGGTTTGTGCACACGGTTGATTTCCTTGCGGTGCTTGACCGGGCGAGCGGCAAGACGCGCTACGAGTTGCTGGTGGCGGCCGGGAACCAGTTTCTGGTTCTGACGGGGATCTTTCCCGGTTACATACGGCGTCGCAGCGAGCGGCGCGGGGCGCCGGGACTGGCGTATTACGAGGAATTCGCGCGGGCTTCATTTCAGGAGGCGACCCATCATCCGATGGCGAAGCGATCGGGGCTGAGCGAAGTGTTCGGGACGCTGACGGACGTCTTGCCGGAGGCGCGCCGCTCGCTCAACCGGATGGCGGATTCGCTTCTGTTTCTGGCAAGCTGAGGGCGTGGGATCACGGGTGGACGCCGGCGTCCCGGCGGCGTGGTCCGGAGGTCTTGAGT
>CAYPUM010000341.1:0-4714 GCA_964413545.1 uncultured Roseibacillus sp.
CGTTCGCCAAGTCCGGCGACTGCCCCGGCTTCGACGCCTACTGGTACGACGGCAACCTGAAGCCGGAGAAGCCCGACGCCCTCGGCGATCACGGCCTGCCGGGACAGGGCGTCATGTTCGTCGGCGCCAAGGGGGCCCTGATCTCCTTCGGCGACTACAACCAGGGCAACACCGTCTACATCGACGGCAAGAAGGTCGAAAACCCGAAGTTCGAGCAGATGATCGATCCCTCCGACGGCGGCATGCACGGCGAGTTCCTGATGGCCGCCGCCGGCCAGCGCCCGTGGGATTCCCCGATGTCCAACTTCATGTACGCCGGCAAGATGACCGCCATCATCAACCTCGGCATCGTCGCCGCCAGACTCGGCGCCGGCAGGAAACTCACCTTCTCCGCCAAAACGATGAAGTTCGACGACCCCGAGGCCAACAAGCTGCTGGCCCGCAAGCCCCGCGAGGGATGGGAGAAGCCCTACCAGGTGTGAGAGGCTCTGGAGTGCGGTGGCAGAGTCCCGCCCTGCGGGACGGCGACACCGCTTTCGAGCGCACCCGCCCGTGAAACATCCATCTGTGCATGGAATTTCCGTCCTGCCCGGCATGGCGGCCGTTCTGGCAGGCGCTCCCGCCGCGTCCGCCGCGCCTGACCCACATCCCGTGCAGGGCGGACTGTCGGCGTTCATGGGCGAGCCGCGGTTCTCGCGGCAGCGGCTCTTCGGCGACGGGAAGGGAAACAACCGCGGCGGCTACAACATCGTCACCGCCCGGGACGGCATCGTGCCGGCCTTCGATGACTCGCTGGTGCGCGGCAGCACCGGCGGAGGCGCGACATGGCGCAAACCGGTCACGCTCGACTGGACCACCAACGGCTGCAACGCGGTGGTGGACGAGGTGACCGGCGCCAATTAGCAGACATCACAGTGTCCACGGCTTGCGCAGTTCGCGGAACATGAGCTTTCGACGCTCCTCGTCCACGATGCGTTCCCTGGCCGGGTCCCACTCGACGGCCTTTCCGGTGCGGATCGCGATGTCGGACAGGTGGCAGGCGATGTCCGAGCGCACCGCGGAATGGAGATCGTCCACCGGCGTTTCGCGCGAGAGCACGCCGTCGACGAAGTTCTCGATCTGATCGCGACTGACCTTGAGGCGCTTCTTGCCGGGGTCCTTGGCCTTTCGTCGCAACTCTTCCGAGGAGGTCTTCCAGCCGCCGCGGCTCACCCGCACCCAGCCCTCCGTTCCGACGAACAGGGTCCCGTGCCCGCCCTCGACCGCGGGATGCGGCTTCTTGGCGTTGGCGGTCGCGTCATCCATGAACCGCAGGTTCAGACCGTTGGCGTAGGTGCAGGCCACGTCCCAATTCGTGAGGGTGTTGTAAAGATCCTCGGGCTTCCATTTTCCGGTGCCTTCGTACTTCACCGGGATTTCCGCCATCCCGGCGTTGTCGGCCCACCACTGCAGCATGTCCATGGGGTGCGCCCCCCATCCCGCAATGAAGCCGATGGCGTAATCGTAGATGTGATAAACGCCGCTGGGGCTCACCCGGTCATGGCAGAAAGGCGCCCGCGGGGCCGGCCCCAACCACATGTCATAGTCAAACCCGTCCGGGACCGGCGCCTCGGCGGGATTGCCCCCCGCACGTCCCTGCGGCGCCCAGACGAAAAGCTCCTTCACGTCTCCAATATGCCCGTTCAGCACCAGTTCGATGCCGAGACGCACGTGGGTCTGCGACCGCTGCTGGGCGCCGTACTGGAAGATGCGCCGGTGCTCGTCGACGATCTTGCGCGCCGCAAGGTCATGGTTGATCGAAATGCCCAGCGGTTTCTCGGTGTACATGTCCTTGCCGGCCTTGGCCGCCATGAGGGCGACCGGCACGTGCCAATGGTCCTGGGTGGCGATATGGACGGCGTCGATGTCGTCCCGGGCCAGCAGCTCCCGGAAGTCGCCATAGGCGTCGCAGTTGTTGAATCTCTTGCTGAACGCCTCCCGCCGCTTCCGGCGCGGGTCGCAGACGGCGACGATTTCGGATTTCTCGTAGCGCTGGTACATCACGCCGTACCCCGCGCGGCCGCCGCACGCAATCAACCCGATGGCGGCCCGATTGCCCGGCGCAACCTTGCCATCCTTCCCCAGCGCCGAGGCCGGAATGATCGCCGGAAATCCCGTCGCTGCTCCCCCCGCCGCACCTGTCCTGATGAATGTTCTCCTTTTCATGGTCGCATCGCTTTCTACGCTCGGCCGCCGCCGGATTTTTCTCCCGCCCGGAGATTGGAAAAACAACGACATGGCGGGATCCGGCGCCGGTTCACGCATGATAAAGTGCAGCGGCATTGACCGTAGCAGCAGAAAGGCACGTCGCCTCGTCGCGCCCCGGCCGGCCCCCGCCCGGCGCGCCTCGTCCCTCCCAACCGGGAATCCATGAGCGCCCGACAATCCCACCCACGATACGAATGAACCTCGGACCCGCCTGCTTCCTCGCCGCCATGCCCGGCATGGCGGCCCTCGCCTCCGCCCCCGCCGCCCCCACCAGTCCCAACATCATCCTCTGCATGACCGACGACCAGGGTTGGGGCGACACCGGCTACAACGGCCATCCCGAGCTGAAGACCCCCGAACTGGACAAAATGGCGGCGGCGGGCATCCGCTTCGACCGGTTCTACGCCGCCAACCCGCTTTGCTCGCCGACGCGGGCCAGTTGCCTGACCGGCCGCAGCCCGGTGCGCTATTTCTGCTATTCGTGGGGACACGACCTGCCGCTGGCCGAAGTGACCGTGGCCGAGGCGGCCGCGAAGGCCGGATATGCCACCGCGCATTTCGGCAAGTGGCACCTCGGCGGCATCCCCCATGCCGGAGGCGGCAGCGGACGAGGACCCATGAAGGAGCACTTCGACCCCGAACCCCGCCACCCGGGCAACCAGGGGTTCGAAGAGTGGTTCTCCGCCGGCAACTTCTACGATATCGGGTATGAGCACATCTGCCACAACGGCAGGGAAGTGCCGCCGCGCGAAGGCGACACCGCCGATGTGCTGATGGACGAGGCCCTCCGGTGGATCGGCAGGCAGGCCGATAGCGGCAAGCCGTTCCTCGCCGCAATCTGGTTCCCCTCTCCCCACAACCCCCACCATGCGACGCCCGAATACGCCAGGCCCTACGAGAAGTACGGGAAACAAAAGGCCAACTACTACGGCGAACTGGCCGCCGTGGACCACAACATGGGACGGCTTCGCAAAGCGCTCCGGGAAATGGGCGTCGCCCGCAATACCATGCTCTGGTTCTGCTCCGACAACGGCGGAAGCTTCGCACTCTCGACCGGCGGCCTGCCCGGCGGCAAGAAGTGGCTCACCGAGGGCGGCACCCGCGTGCCCGGCATCATCGAATGGCCGGCGCGCATCTCCAGGCCGTTCGCCACCACCGTGCCCGCCGGAACGCTCGACCTCTACCCGACCACGATCGACGTGCTGGGTGTCGAGCCGGCCGGGGAAGCCGGGCCGCTCGACGGCGTCAGCCTCCTGCCGCTGATCGAGGGCCGCATCGATCGCCGCCCGAAACCCATGCCCCTCGTCAAGGACCGCCACGGCGTCCGCGTCGTCGACAACGAGTACATCCTCCAGAAGAACATACTGTGGCGGTTCGACGAGGAAAAGAAGGAGGATGTCGATGTCACCTCGAAACATCCGGATGTGCACGCCCGTCTCACGAAATGGGTGGAGGACTGGCGGCAATCGGTCAAGAAGGACAACGACGCCTACAAGGAGCGGATCAAGAGCTCCCACCGGCCGCCATCATCACAATGACGGAACCCAGCTTCATCAGGCGCCGCCTCTTTGCCGGGCATGGCCGCTGGAGCGGGCGCATGCGTTCGCACCGATGCCTCCGGCAAGCCGTCGGCCGGACCCGGCCGCAACGGCCGCGAGGGCTTGCGCATCGCCTTTACGACGGACATGCAGGGCGCCGGCCGGCCCCGTCATGACCACCGGCAAGAGCGATGACAAACCAGCGAAGAGAAGAAACAATGAAACGACGACACATGATGAAGATCACCGGCGCAGGGATCTGCGCGGCCGCCGCGTCCAACCGGGCCGGCGCCGCCGGCGCCGCCGGGCAACCCGGCATCGCCCTGCAACTCTACAGCGTCCGCCACGAGTGCGGCAAGGACTTCGATGCCGCGCTGGAAGCGGTCGCCGGAATCGGCTGCAAGGCCGTCGAGTTCGCAGGATACTACAAATACAGCGACGATGCCGCCGGCCTCAAAAAGAGGCTCGACGACCTCGGCCTCGCGGTGGCGGGGACCCACGTCGGCGCCCGCGCGCTCACCGACCCGAAGGCCATCGAGTTCCACCAGACCATCGGCTGCAAGTATCTCATCGTGCCCGGCGACGGCCGGGTCCGCCATGCCGGGAAGAGCAAGGAGTTCGCCGAACTGCTGAACAAGGCGGCCGAGACCCTCAAGCCGCACGGCATGTTCTGCGGCTACCACAACCACAGCCACGAGTTCAAGCCCGCCGGCGACGACAGCCGCAAGACGTGGTGGGACCTGCTCGCCGAACGGACCAGCGACGACGTCGTCCTCCAGATGGATGTCGGCTGGGTGGTCCACGCGGGATGCGATCCCGTCGCCTACCTGAAGAAATACCCCGGCCGGACCCGGACCGCCCATTTCAAGCCCGCCGTCCGCCGCGGCGACAAGGACGCAAAACCGATCATCGGCCGGGACTCGGTGGCG
>CAYPUM010000342.1:0-4699 GCA_964413545.1 uncultured Roseibacillus sp.
CGTCCAAACAACCCTCCATCCCCCTCCCCCCCCCCGACCCCCTTCGCGCCTTCGTGCGAGACCCCCGCTAATGCCGGAAATGCCGGTGCCCGGTGAAAACCATCGAGATGCCGGCCTCGTTGGCGGCCGCGATGACCTCTTCATCCCGGATCGAGCCCCCGGGTTGAATGCAGGCCGTGATCCCGGCCTCGACCCCGACCTGCAGCCCGTCCGCGAATGGAAACATGGCGTCCGAGGCCATCACGCTGCCCTTCAACGACAGCCCCGCCTCCCCGGCCTTCCAGACCGCGATGCGCGCCGCGTCGAGGCGGCTCATCTGCCCGGCGCCGATCCCGATGGTCCGGTCGTCCGAGCCGAAAACGATGGCGTTGGACTTCACATGCTTGACGATCCGCCACACGAACCGCATCGCCTGCAGTTCCTTCTCCGACGGGGGCCGTTCCGTGACAACCTTCCCTTCGAGCTTGTCGAGGCCCCGCGGTGCGAGGTCCCGATCCATCACCACCAGCCCTCCCGGCGCGCTGCGCACCATCGGCTCTTTCCGCGCCTGCTGGTATGCCTCGTGCATCTTCATGAGACGCAGGTTCTTCTTCTTCTGGAGAACGGCCCGCGCCTCCGCCTCGTAGTCCGGAGCAATGATCACATCCGTGAAGATCTCCTTGATCACCCGCGCCAGACTCTCCGTCAGGGGCCGGTTCGCCACGATGACCCCCCCGAACGGCGCCTGCCGGTCGGTCTCGAAGGCCTTCTGCCACGCCACCCGCAGATCCTCGTCGTCCTGCCCGACCCCGCACGGATTGGTGTGCTTCAGGATCGCCACCGTCGGACGCCGGAAATCGAGAATCAGGTCCGCCGCCGCCTCGATGTCGAGCACGTTCGTGTAACTCAGCTCCTTGCCCTGCAACTGGCTGAAGCACTCCGAAAATCTCCCGTAAAGCCGCGCCTCCTGGTGCGGATTCTCGCCATACCGCAGATCGCGCTCCAGCGGCAGGATCACCGAGTAGCACGCCGCCGTGCTGTCATCGCAGCGTCCCAGATAATTCGCGATGGCGGTGTCGTATGCCGCGGTGCGCTTGAAGACCTTCACTGCCAGCTCTTCGCGGAGGCGCAGGCTCGTGTCACCCTCGTGTTCGCGCATCTCCTCGAGAACCCGTTCGTAATCCCCCGGATCGGTCACCACCGTCACCGCCGCAGAGTTCTTCGCCGCGCTCCGCAGCATCGACGGCCCCCCGATGTCGATGTTCTCGATGGCCTCCTCCATCGTCACCCCCTCCTTCGCCACCGTCCCCTCGAACGGATACAGGTTCACCACCACCAGGTCGATCGGCGGAATGTCGTTCTCCTTCGCCTGGCGCTCGTGCTCCTCGAGGTCCCGCCGCTGCAAAAGCCCCCCGTGCACCTTCGGATGCAGCGTCTTGACCCGCCCTTCAAAAAGCTCCGGCGCCCCCGTGTATTCCGAAACATCCGTCACCGGAAGTTCCGCCTCCCGCAAGGCCCGGGCCGTGCCCCCCGTCGAGAGAAGCTCCACCCCGAACTCCCCGTGCAAAACCTTCGCAAACTCCGCCAAACCCGCCTTGTCCGAAACCGAAAGAAGTGCCCGCTGAATAGCCATCGCAAAGAGATCGTTTCCCGCCCCTTCGAGCGAAACGGTCAGTATCCGCCCGATTCCCGTTCGGCAAGCGCATTATCGGGCCTCCTCAGCGCCCCTCGCCCCACGCCGCCAGCCCCGCCAGCACCTGTTCCCACCAGTTCCGCCCCGGCTCGGCCGGCGCCAGAACCCGCAGCTTCCGCTCCGAGGCCTTGATCGTCGCGCTCCCCGAGCGGCCCCAGAACTCCCCGTCCACTTCCACCGGCACCTCCCGGTCGCTGTCCACCCGCAGCCCCGACGACTGAAAATACTCCACCGTCCCCGGCCCCTCCTCCTGAAATCCGCCCCGCGCCAGCCCCGAAAGCGACTCCATCACCAGCTTGTACCCCGCCTCCTTGAACACCACCACGTCCAGCAGGTCGTCCGCGTTGTCCGCCCGGCGGAAGATCCGGAACTGACCGCCATACAGCGCCCCGTTCCCCAGCAAAATGCACGCCCCCCGCGCCACCTGCCCCTCGTCGAATCGCACCGTCATGTGCGGCGGCGTCGCCCCCAGAACCTTCACCGCCGAAAGCAGATATGCCAGCGGACCCAGCCGCCGCTTCGCGTCCGGGCTGGTCTCCTCGATCACCTGCGCGTCGAACCCCACCCCCGCCATCTGCACAAACGGCGTCCCGTTCAGCTCGAAAAGATCCACCTCCTCGACATGCCCGCCGTCAATCACCTCCAGCGCCCTCCGCAAGTCGTCAAACGGAATGTTCATCTCGCGCGCAAACACATTCATCGTCCCCGTCGGCAAAATCCCGAGGATCGTCTCCGTCCCCACCAACCCCCGCACCACGGCGTTCAATGTGCCGTCCCCCCCAGCCGCCACCACCACCGATTCCCCCTCCTTCGCAAAGCGCCCCGCCAGCTCCCCCGCCTCCTCCGGACTGTTCGACGCGTAAATCGCAAACCGCGTCGCATGCTCCATCACAAACCGCAACGCCCCCTGCGCCCTCTCACTCCGGGCGCGCGGATTCAGAATCAGCGGATACCGTCTCTCCAAAACCACCCGCCCTCTCTAACAATCACCGCCCCCCATTCCGAGCCTATTCTCGCACGAAGGCTTGGAGGGAGGGGGCTCACACGAAAACACGAAGGGGAATTGGGGACCGTGTCTCAGGGGGACTGTCTCAGGGGGACAGGTCATCTGAGCGTGTCTCAGGGGGACAGGTCATCTGAGCGCGCAGGGGGACGAGCGCGCAGGGGGACAGGTCATCTGAGCGAGGTTTGCGAGGCCGGGATGGTGGCATGGCCGGGCCGCGAAGCGGCCGAAATGTGCCGCCAGAAGGGCGGGTGGAGGAGGTCACGACCCGGACGGTCGTGCCGCGGGTCGGCCGAAAAGGCGGCCCCATCCGGGAGGGGCTGCACGTAACTTCGTTAACGTTAACGGAAATACGTGGAACCCGGGACCTTGGGATCTTGGGGCCCGGGGCCCGGCCCCTGAGTCTTGAGATCTGGTCTACTGCGGACCACCCGCCCTCAAGGCTTCTCCGGCTGCACCCCGAACCGCGCCAGTTCGGCTGCCACCTGCTCGATGGGCAGGCCCATCACGTTTTCGTATGAACCCTCGATCTCCGCGACCAGCATCCCGCCGTCCTCCTGCACGGCGTAGGCGCCCGCCTTGTCGAGCACGCAGACCCGCCGCGTGTATTCCCGGATCGTGTCCGGCCCGAGCTCCCTGAACCGGACCCGCGAGACCTCGTGGAAGAGGCGCCGGTCCGCGCCGCGGCGGATGCAGACTGCCGTGCAAACCTCGTGCACCCGGCCCGACAATCGCTCCAGCATGCGCCGCGCCTCCCCGAGGTCGCGCGGCTTGCCCAGGACCCGTCCCTCGAGCGCCACCATGGTGTCGGCCGCGAGAACCACCGCCTCCCCGTGGGCCGCCGCAACCGCCCGGGCCTTCAGGGCCGCGTTCGCCCCGCAAAGCTCCCGAAAGGGATAGGTCCCTTCCTCCCATTCCTCGACCTCCGGAGGCGCCACCACGAACCGGTAGCCCGCCCTCGCCAGCAACTCCCCCCGCCGCGGCGACGCCGAGGCCAGGATCAGTCCGCCCTCCCCGTCCCTCACGGCCTCAACCTCCGGCCCGCACCTCCGGAACCTCCCTCACCCATCCGTCCCCGTGCCCGGACACGATCACCGCCAGCAACACCAATACCATGAATATGGTAGCAGAAACCGCCAGCACGATCCAGGCCCGCATCTCGCCCACGAGGGGTGCCGGCCCCTCCCCGGACCGCGGGGCGGAATCCGTGAAGAGCTCCTCGCGGAGTTCCTCGATCCGGTGCCGCGCCTCGAACGGGATGCGCCTCGTCTTCCCGCGCCCGATCCGCCGCTCTCCCGCCCCGCGGCGCCGGCCCGTCTCGTCCTCCCGTTTCCGCCGGCTGTTCCGGCTGCGCGTCACCCGCTCGACCGGCAACCGGCGCACTTCCCGCTCCCCGTCCGGCAACGCGCAGGTCACGGTGGTCAGTTCCGCCGCCGCGGTCCTCCCCGCCTCGCCCGACGCCGGCATCGCGGGCATTTTCAGTTGTTGCATCGCGACCTCCTCCCCGCACGCCGGACATCCCACCCGCACCTGGTCTTTCCGCACCTCCACCATCCAGCCGCAGTGACAACACCTGACCCGCTCCGCTTCCGCCGGGCCAAGCTGAATCCTGCTGACCGATCCCATGTGCAGGTCCATCAAAATTGGTTACTATCACTTGATTATCAACCTGTCAATTATTCTTGTGGTGGCGTGAATATTCCCGGGGGCCTTGGGAAACTTGGGCTTGCGTTCCCAATTTGCGGAGATTACTGTTCTTTGGAACAAGAAAATGTCTTCTTCTCCCAGTCTCCAGCAGCTTCGCCGGCAGTTGCGCGAGCAGTTCCCGGAAGCGCATCGTTTTTCGCCTCTTTCCCGGGGCGAGGGAGCGGGGCCTGAGGCGGTGGTCCCTTCCGGGGTTTCCCTGCCGTCCCTTGATCCCGGCACGCTTGTGGAATGTTCGCCGGCGGGCCCCGCTTCCGGGCTTTCGCTGCTCCTCGCCGCCCTGCTTGAAGCGGAGGAAGGCGGTCCTCACACCTCGGACC
>CAYPUM010000343.1:0-4693 GCA_964413545.1 uncultured Roseibacillus sp.
GCGCTTCGCCACCGCCGATGCGGCGGGGAGCGGTCTGCCGCTTCCATTCGAGGTGGATCTCCTCGAGGTTGAAGACCAATTCGTAGTTGCGGATGTTTTCGGCGAGGACGACTCCCTGCCGGTCCACGATGGTCCCCCGCACCCCGGGCTCCCGGATCGCGACCGTCCTGGTTCCCGGGACGCGCCGGCGGTAGAACTCGCGGTCCTCGATCTGGAACCGGTAGAGCCGGCTCAACAACACCCCCGACCCGACCAGCACAAGGGCTGTCAGGAGATAGAGGCGAAATCGAAAGCGCGGTTCCACGACGGGGTTCTGAATTAATCTACGAGCCGGGGGCGGCCGGTTTTCAATCCCTCATACTCGATCGTGTAGTTGAAGAGCCCCGCAAGCCGAAACAGGACCCAGAAGACGAGAGGGGAGAGGAACATCGTCAGGAGCGACGTGAAGGTGATCTTCAGAACCAGCCCGCGGGTCACCACCAGCCCGCCCCGCACAAAGGTGATCAGCAGATACTCCGCCGACAGATAAAGGAAAATCGCCACCCCGGAGAGCAGGGCCGAGACATGCCACTGACCGCGCCGGAACAGCGGCTGAATGCCCTGCATGAAAAACCCCATCAGGGCGTAGAGCACGATCGAATACCCGAAGCGCAGGCCTTCCTTCGAATCGGGATAGACCCCCGGATCCCCGCCGTGAGGCCCCAGCAGATGTTGCGCGTCCCACAGGAATCCCCCGAGAAAAGCCAGAGCCAGCATCGGCACCGGACTGATCGTCACCGCACAACAGAGGAACACCAACGGCAACACAAGGATGCGCGCCTCGTGCATTCCCGCAAAGGCCGGAGAAAACTGCTGCAGGATGCACGCCGTCAACAACAACGCGAGAAGACTGAAGTGGTAACCGATCATGGCTCGTTGGTGGCAGCCCTCGCGTCCCCGTTCGTTCCGATCACGAAGACAATCGAGAGATCCTCAAAACGGACCGAGGGTTTCACGAGGGCCTCGCCCTCGACCGGCCCGGGCTCGAACGACTCGACGGTGCCGACCATGACGTTGGCGGGGAAGAGCCCCCCGCGTCCCGTCGTGACGACCTTCATGCCCGGGCGGATCGGGGCGTCCTTCGAGAGGTGGCGGAGACGGAGCAGGGGAGCTTCGCCATACTGGCCGCGCTGCCCGCCGACAATCCCGACCTCAGGCGTGCCCATGACCTGCACCGAGACCTGGCAGCGCTCGTCGGTCAGGAGAATCATCGACGAGATGTTCTCGTTGGGCAGGTCGATCTTGCCGGCCAGCCCGCCGTTGGCGAGCACGGGGAGCTGCGGGCCCACGCCGTCCACGAGTCCGCGATCGATGATGGCGGTCTTCCACCATGTGGACGGCTGGCGTTTGATGATGCGGGCTGCGACCACGTTGAGGCGGCTGCGCTTTTTGAAATCGAGGGCGCCGCGCAGCTCGTTGTTCTCGCGTTCGAGTTCGCGCATGCGGCCTTCGATGGCGCGGAGTTTGCCGAATTCGCGTTCGACCCCGCGGAGGCGTGCGGCGAGGTCCTCGGAGTGTTCAACCTCCTCGACGAAGCCGCGGGCCGCCATTTCGAGTTCCGACCCGGCCTTCAGGAACGGGGCGATGGTGGCATGGAAGCTTTGCTGGATCTTGCGCACGGTGCTCTCGCTCAGCGTCAGCACCCACACCACTCCGGTCAGGAAGGCGAGCAGAGCGAGCAGGTTCAGCGGTCTCATGGTTCCGCCGGCCCCTCCTTCAGCGTTCCGAATTGGTCACCCGTTTGAGAAACGTGAGCTCGGCGAGAACCTTGCCGGTGCCCTCCGCCACCGCGCTCAGCGGGTCTTCCGCGACGTGCACCGGCAGGCCGGTTTCCTCGCGCAGCAGCTTGTCGAGCCCCCGCAGCAGGGCCCCGCCGCCGGCCAGCACGAGACCGCGGTCCACGAGGTCGGCCGAAAGCTCCGGCGGGCACCGTTCGAGGGTGGTGCGCACCGTCTCGACGATCGTGTCGAGCGGCTCGGACATCGATTCCCGGACCTCCTGGGAGGTGAGGGTGACGGTCTTCGGAAGCCCCGACACGAGGTCCCGTCCCTTCACTTCCATGCTGGTCTCCTTGGGAAGCGGGGCGGCCGAACCGATCCGGATCTTGATGTCTTCCGCGGTGCGCTCGCCGATCATCAGGCCGTAGGCCCGCTTCATGTACTGCATGATGGCTTCGTCCAGTTCGTCGCCCGCGGTCCGCACCGAACTCGCGTAGACGATGCCGGACAGCGAGATCAGGGCCACCTCGGTGGTGCCGCCTCCGATGTCGACCACCATGTTGCCCGAGGCATCCTGCACCGGCAGCCCGACCCCGATGGCGGCTGCCATCGGCTCCTCGATGAGGTAGACCTCGCGGGCCCCCGCCTGCTCGGCGGATTCCTTCACGGCCCGGCGCTCAACCTCGGTGATCCCCGACGGGATCGCCACCACCACCCGCGGGTTCGTCTTCCGCTTGTTGTTCACCTTTCGAATGAAGTGCCGCAGCATGGCCTCCGTCACCTCGAAGTCCGCAATCACGCCGTCCTTCAATGGACGGATCGCGACGATGTTGCCCGGGGTGCGCCCCAGCATGCGCTTGGCGTCGTCGCCCACCGCGAGAACCTCGCTGGTGCCCGCCCGCACCGCCACCACCGACGGCTCCCGCAACACGATCCCGTGGTCCTTCACGTTCACAAGGGTGTTCGCAGTGCCGAGGTCAATCCCCAAATCGTGGGGCGCCATCCCGAATAGTCGTCCGAAGATCATTGTCGCAGGGTAATAGTTTGGAATGCTGAACTGTTTCTAGCCGCGAATCTCACCGATGCAAGTCTTCCCGCCCGGGCTCTTCCTCGTCCGGCCGCCTCCGCCACAACCAGTCCCCCTCCGATGATGCCGACACTATCAGAAACCACCCCGGAGTGCGCAAGGCCAAAGCCTGCGCGATCCCGGCGCCGATTACGCTCCAACGCGGAAAATCCTCGCAAGTTGTTCATGCCTCGGCGGTCGCCGGACAATCCGGCATGGCGGAGAAGGGGGGGGGCGTTGTGAGACGCCGGACACAAACTCTTCCCGGCCCCGGCTGGGACGGCAGCGCGGGGGAGCAACGAACCGCCCGGCAGCTTGGAAAACCTGCGCCACTCTCGCCGGATTCGTCCTACGCCGCCACGGAGCCGCCGCCGATGCCGTGGCGGTCGAGGAATTCTTCGGCGGCGTCGTGGTAGGAGCGGCTCCCGACGCCGTGGGGATCATGCTCGAAGATCGTGAGGCCGTAACTGGGGGCCTCGCCGAGCCGGACCGTGCGCGGGATGACGGTGGCGTAGAGCTGATCCGGGAAGAAGTTCGCGACTTCGTCCACCACGCTGCGCGAGAGGTTGGTCCGCCCGTCGAACATCGTCATCAGGATGCCTTCGAGCGTCACACCCGGATTGACCCCCGAACCGCGGATCTCGTCGATGACCCGGATGATCTTGGCGAGTCCCTCGAGGCCGAACCACTCGCACTGAAGCGGGATCAAGACCTCGTCCGCCGCCGCCAGGGCCGAGGTCATCAGCACCCCCAGCGACGGGGGAGTGTCAAGGATGCAGAAATCAAAGCGATTGTGCCTCTTCGCGTTCCGCAGGATACCCTGCAATCGCAACAGATGGTTGTCCATCCGCGCCAGTTCCACTTCCACACCCGCCAAGTCCATCTCCGACGGAATCACCGCGAGGTTCTCGATGCGCGTCGAGACGATCTTCGACGGCAGATCATCCTCGCCGAGAAGCGCCCCGTAGAGACTGCAATTCTCCTCGACCTCCAGCCCGAGCCCGCTCGTGGCGTTCGCCTGCGGATCGAGATCCACCATCATGATCCGCTGCCCGCGCCGCGCCAGGGCCGCCGACAGATTCACCGCCGTGGTCGTCTTCCCAACGCCGCCTTTCTGGTTCGCAATCGCAACAACTTTCATGCTCCCGCCCAAGCCCCCGGATGTCCACCCCGTCCGGTTGCTTCCACACAGACTGCCGAAATTCCCGCCGCCACAAAAGCAAAAACCGGCCCCAAAACACGTCAAGAAAGACCACTGCGAAACACGCGAAAGGAAGAACACTCGCAAGCAATGCCAGAGGCGCCCCCCGTGTGGAGTGCGGTGGCAAGCATCCATTGCCGCGCCCACAACGCCCCTTTGTGCTCCCGAACCAAACCAGTCGACACGCCTCCCGCGAAACAGACACCATGCATAACTTCACACAATGCATGTAATGCGGAATCCTTGAGCCGGGTCCTTCCTCCCCTTTGCCTGCGGCTGCCAGCGATCGTGGATGTGGTTGGCGGCTGCCCGATTTTGCCCGGAGGGACGCAGCGAAGAAGAAGTTGGTGGTGTCCGGTCTGCTGCGGGCTGCCTGAGGGCATTCCCATACGGAGCGGACGGGATTGAGCCTCCTGGCGGAGGCTCCATGCTGGTCAGCGGCGCTGCGCGCCGGAGGCAACGAAAGCTCACTCCCCCGCCAAAGGCGGGCTCGTTCCCTTTTTGCATTCAAACCCGGGGCCTTTGCTTCGCTGCGGCACGGGTGGTCATCCCCCCGTAAACGCCAACACTCCATCCCCGGCGAACGGGGATGGAGTGTTGGCGGAGCGGACGGGACTCGAACCCGCGACCTCCGGCGTGACAGGCCGGCGTTCTAACCAACTGAACTAC
>CAYPUM010000344.1:0-4680 GCA_964413545.1 uncultured Roseibacillus sp.
CGCCCCAACCCGGCCCGCACCTGTCCGGCCTGCAACGCCACCAATCCCCACGGAGAAATCCTCGCCCTGTTGCGATCGGGCGTGGCGTCATCGACCTCGGTGCTGACCACGCACCACCTGGATCTGCTCGAAGCCGACGAGCGCAAGATTCTTGTCTTTGCGGACAACCGGCAGGAAGCCGCCCATCAGGCCGGATACATCAACGATCGCCACCGGATCTTCGCTCTGCGCCACGCCGTCCAGAAGGCGGTCGAGGAGGCCGGCTCCGAGGGAATTGCCCTCCCTGAACTCCCGTGGAAGGTGCTCGAAATCTTCCAGCAGATGGGACTTGCCTGGAAACGCCTTGGCAAGGACGTCGTCCGAAACTGGATCAAGGTCCTTGAAGAGCATCAGGGCCTACTTCGAAGGGGTGGATCGCACCGGGGGTGGAACCGACGCCTCGTTGGCTGGCTCCGGGCGCGTGCGTTCCTACCACTTCTGTTCGAATTGCGGATTCGCAAGCGAGGAAGCACTCAATGCCTGTCCGGCCTGTGCAACCGCGATGGAGGAAAGCGCCGAAGTCGCCTTCATCGAAGCCTTCGAGGCGGAGCAGAACACGGAGATCTCCTCGTCCGAAGAAGCCCGTGAACGAGCCTATTTTGAACGAAGAGAGAGCCTGCTCGTCAAGGCGGATGCCTCGGTCGAGATCCACCCCTACGGATACACGGATCTCGAGTTCATCCGGCAGGCCGACCTGCTGGTCACCAATTGGGGGAAACGGGCGGCGGGCGCCACCGGCGGCGAACAGTTTCAGCTCTGCGGAACCTGCGGGCGGCACAAGCCTCGCAGCCTCACCAGGGCACAAGCGGAGCGCTGGGACACGAATCACGCCGGTCTTTGCAACGGCAGTACGGGTCATTACGTGCTGGGCTATCGATTCCAGGCGGACACGCTTGTGATGCCTCTGGTGCCGGCCATCGTTCCCTCCAATCAGCTTGAGGCGTATTGTCGCACGCTCGGGTCCGCCCTGATCCTCGGGGCCGTCGAGCTTCTGGAAATCGAACCGGACGAGGTGGCCTTCTTTCACCACACGACCGGAAGGGGCGGGGCTGAGATCGTCTTCTACGAGACCGCCCCCGGGGGCGCCGGATACCTGCCCGACTTGGCCGAAAACCTCGGTCTTTGGGCGAAGGCCGCCGAAGAGAGGCTCTTCGATCACGACTGCGGCGGCGCCTGCTACAAGTGCCTGAAGAGCTACCGCAACCAGCCGAAGCGGTGCGAGGAGCAGACTTGGAAGGCGTATCAGAGTCGGCTGGGATAACGTTATACGGATTGGCGTGCGGGGAGGAATCGACGGGGGTGGGCGCGGGGGAGGCCGGCAGAGTTCGCTTGGGCGCGGCGCGGCGCGGGGAGAGATCATCGCGTAGCGCCCCGAGGGACCCCGGGCCCGTTACGCAACTTCGGTAACGTTATACGGATTTGCGTGCGGGGTGCGGATGGTTGGGCCGAATTGCTTTGGTCTTGGCACTGCTTGCAGGGGGTCGTGTTTGGGGGCGCCTTGTTTCGCAGGATACCGGGGCTGACGGGTGGGGCGGATCCGGGCCTCAAGGCCCCGGTGGGAGGAGGGTGGCGGCGGCCCGGGCGGGGGTCTTCTTGTCGAGGTCCACCATGCGGTTTGCGCCGCGCATCTTTGCGGCGTCGATCGAGTTGAGGAGCGGGGAGAGGGCCCGGTGCAGGGCGTTGTTTTTCGCGGCCTGCGAACTGAGGAGGATGATGGCGTCGTACGGCGGGAAGGCTTGCGCGGGGTCGGAGAGGACCGTCAGGTTGAAGGCGTCGATCCGTCCGTCGGTCGAGAACCCGGCGATGACATCGACCTGTTTGTCGCGGACCGCCTGGTACATGAAGGTGGCGTCCATGCCCTGCGTCTTCATCGCCTTCAGGTCGTAGGCGTTGCGCACGCGGGTCCACTCGGGGCGGCCGAAGAACTCCGGGGATCCGCCCAGCTTGAGTTGGCCCGCGATTTCCGTCAGGGCGCGGATCGAGCGATACCCCTTCGAGCGGGCCATTTTCCGGCGCACCGCGAGGCAATAGGCGTTCTCGAAGCCAAGACGGCCGAAAGTGAGGATGCCGTCTTCCTCGAGCAGGTGGTGCGAGACCTGGATGAACATGGCGGTCCGCTCGAGCGGTTCCTCGCGATTCATGACGGTGGCCCAGATCGTGCCGGTGTAGTCGACGTACATGTCGATCGTCCCGTTCCTGAGCGCGTCGAAGAGGATGGTGGAGCCCATGTTGCCGAGGACCTCCGCCGAAGCGCCGTGCCGGGCGAGCTGTTGCTTCAGCAGGCGGCCCATGATGGCCTGTTCCGTGAATCCCTTGGCGCCGATCTTGAAGGATTGGCCGTCGAGCAGCGGGCCGGTTTCTTCCGCGGCGCGGGCGTCGTGATCTCCGGCTTGAGCGGGCAGGTCCGTCGCTTCGCCTTTGAAGACCCCCATGGCGAAGCGATGGATGTCGCCCGCCTTCGGGGTCAGGCCGGCGCCGAGGATTGCGGCCAGCACGATGCCCGCCGCGACCGAGATCCATGCCTTCTGCCGGCGGGCCGAGACCTCGAACAAGCGCACGATCTGGTCCAGCACGACGGTCAACGCCATGGCGAAGATGCAGCCGAAGTAGACCTGGTTCCAGTCGCGAAGCTGCAAGCCGCTGAAGATGTAGTTGCCGAGGCTGGGGGCGCCGACCGGAGTGGAGAGGGTGGTGATGCCCACCACCCAGACCGTGGCGGTCCGGATGCCGGCCAGGATCACGGGCAGCGCCAGGGGAAGTTCCACCCGCCACAGCGATTGCAGGGGCGTCATGCCGACCCCGCGGGCGGCTTCCCGCATCGCGGGGTCCACCTCGTCGATCCCGGTGAAGGTGTTCCGCAGGATCGGGAGCACGCTGTAGATGAGGAGGGCGATGAAGGCGGGCCGGTACCCGATGGTGCCGCCCATGATCGCCACCATGATCGCCAGCAGCGCGATGCTGGGAACGGTCTGGAAGAGGCTCGCAACGGTCAGGGTGGGGCCGCGAACAAGGGACACCTTGGCGCACAGCACGCCGAGCGGCACGCTGATCAACACGCCCACCAGGATGGCCGGCACCGACAGGAGGAGGTGCCCGCCGAACAGATCCGGCAGGCGATCGAAGAACTCCGCGAACCGCTCGTTCATGACGCCTCCTCCGCGAGCTGTTCGAGTTGGCCGGCCTGGCGCTTGGGGGTGTCGATGAGTTCCTCGACATAGGCGTTCTTCGGCGAGGACATCAGCTCGTGGGGCGTGCCCACCTGCACGATTTTTCCCTCGTTCATGACGGCGATACGGTCCGCCATGAGCAACGCCTCGGTCATGTCATGGGTCACCAGCAGCGAAGTCAGGTGGAGGTCGCGCTGGATCTCCCTGAACTCGGCTTGCAGGCGGTCGCGGGTGATCGGGTCGAGGGCGCCGAAGGCCTCGTCCATGAGGACCACGGAAGGCTCCGCGGCAAGGGCCCGCGCGAATCCCACGCGCTGTCGTTGTCCGCCGGAGAGTTCCGAGGGCTTTCGGTCCCGGTAGTCGTCGGGCGGAAGGTGGACCATTTCGAGCAGTTCATCGACGCGCTTCGAGATCATGGACGCCTCCCAGCCCATGAGGCGCGGCGTGATCCCCACGTTCTCCGCCACCGTCATGTGCGGGAACAACCCGATGCCCTGAAAGATGTAGCCGATCGAGCGGCGCAGGCGCACCGGGTTGAGGCGGGTCACTTCCCGGCCGTCGATCCGGATGCTTCCGGATGTTGGTTCGATCAGGCGGTTGATCATCTTGAGAGTGGTCGTCTTGCCGCACCCCGAGCCGCCGAGGACGACGATCAGCTCGCCTTTCTTTGCCGTGAGGTTCAGGGTGTCGACGGCATGGGTTCTCCCTCCGTCGTAGGTCTTCGAGACCTCGCGCAACTCGAGGGCGTTGTCGTGACCGGCGCTCATGATCGGCTGTGCGTTCGCTACTACGAAGACCGTTTGATCTGCGCCCGCCCCAGCACGCCGTTGACCTTGCCGTCGGAGCCTTTCAGGAGCGCCTCGACCCATCCGGCGCCCGGTGGCACTTTGACCTCGCGATCCATGACCACCGGCCTGGCGGGGGTGGCATCGTCCTGCGTATCGACCGTCCCGACCTCGACGAGGCGAGCGTCGAGGAAGCGGAGTCCCACCGTTCCGGGTGCGAACACCCCGAAGCGGCCGGTCAGGCGGCATCGGGTTGCCTGCGGGCCTCGGCGCTTGGCAGCCTCATCCGTTGCCGGCGCCGCCAGCGGTTCCACCACCACTCCCGCCGGGGTGCAATCAAGCACCTTGTGATCGCCACCGACGTTCGTGGCATACCATTCGTAGCGATAGGAATAACTCTCACCCGGCCCGAGTTCCGCGAAGGGACTCAGTAGCTCGCTCTCGAAAACGAACGGGTTTTCTTTCGCGTCGTCCGGCATTTCGATGTCGCGGTTGTATGCGTGAATCGTGCCCGGCCCGTTCAGCCAGAACTCGACCGAGGCGCCGTCCGGGTATTCCCTCCCGGGGAACGGCTCGAAGCGTTGCACGAAGACATCGCCGCTCGTGCCGTCGACCGTGGCCACCCATCCCCCGTGGCTGTCCACGCCGATCTTGCCGACCTCATACCGGTAGGTCACCCCGACCAGCCC
>CAYPUM010000345.1:0-4674 GCA_964413545.1 uncultured Roseibacillus sp.
CCGGGCGCTCCGCGAGGAGGGTTTCGGAGACCTCCCCGAGATTGATCTCGAAGATGCGGGCCGCCTCGGAGTTGGTGACCACCAGCACGAAGCGGTTGAAACGGTCCTTCAGCTCCACCAGCGGGTAGATCACCGGGAGATGCCGGGCGTGAAAGCCCGTGTCGAGAGGCACATTGAAGGTGAGCGGCAGGCAGAAGGGATACTCTCCCCAGCGGCTGAACACCGCCGCCCCCCGCGCCGGCGGGGGCGCCGCCAGCCAGTCGAAGACTTCCTCGAGGGCGTCTTCGAAGTCGGTGCGCTCGTCGCCCCGGAACGAGTGCCGGGCCAGCTCCGCCCACCCCTCGAGGTCCCGTTCCAATTGCCCGCGCGGAGTGCGGAGATCGAAATAGGCGCTGACCACCGGAGAATGGTCCTCGGGAAGGGAGGCGAGGGCGATGATGTGCTTCTTCAGTTTCTGGTAGTTCATGGCAGGATCGGGGTAGCGGGGAACGGCGGTCGATGCGGATGAGCGCGGGGCGCCCGGCGCATCCTTCGTCCGCCCTCCCCCGGCCGGTTCGGGTTGTGGTCCGCAGGATAGATGCGTCAATTATTACATGAAATAGTTTTCATGCAAATAGTATCGTAAATATTTTTTCGGGGTCAGGCGGCGGGGCGTGGGGGGTTGGGATGCGGGTTTTTGGGGGCGTTGGGGGCGGCGCGGGGGTTGGCGGGGAGGCGGGAGGCGAGGATGGTCCGTCCGATGGCGTGGGAGGCGAGGGGGGCGGTGAGGAAGACGAAGAGGATGGAGGCGAGGGCGAGGGTGACGGACCATGGGTCGCGGTGGTGGAGGAGGGCGGCGGCGAGGGCGAGGGTGGTGGCGAGGGAGGACGCCTTGGTTCCGGCGTGGAGGCGGGCGAGGGAGTCGGGAAGGCGGACGAGGCCGAGGCCCGCGACGAGGTAGAAGAATCCGGCGAGGAGGAAGAGGATGGAGGCGGTCATGACGATTCGGAGGGGGGGGATGAGGAGAGGAGGCGGGTGAGGGCGAGGGTCGAGAGGAAGCCGACCAGCGCGATGGCGAGGGCGGCTTCGAGGGCGAGGGGCGAGTTGTCGAGGAGAGAGAAGCCGACGAGGGCGCCCATGGCCTGGAACGAGATGACATCGAGGGCGATGACGCGGTCCGCGGCGATGGTGGGGCGTCGCAGCCGCCAGAGGCAGGCCAGCATGGAGAGCAGGATGAGGATGAGGGCGAGGAGGATCATGGCACGGGGCGGGGATTCTGTCAGACGGGCAGGCGGGTCACGATTGGCAGGTAGCGGGTCTGGATGTGGGTGATGAGCCGCTCGGGGCGGTGGGCGTCGTAGAGGCTGTGGACGAGGAGGACGGAGTCACGGTGGATGAGGTCGACCGCGAGGGTGCCGGGGGTCATGGTGACGAGGTTGGCGAGGAGGAGCTTTTTGGTGTCGGGCAAGTCGGGCAGGGGGACCCGGACGAGGACCGGGCGGAGGCGGGGGCGGGGGTGGAAGACATCCCACGCGATGCGGAGCGCGCCCGCGACCACCTCCCGGAGGTAGAAGAAGGGGAAGGCGGCGAGAGCGAGGGCGGTGAGTGTTTTGGGAAGGAGCATCACGGTTGCAGGGTGAGGGTTTGGCCGGGCGCCGGCGGGGCGGAGCTGAGGACGGACTCGATGTATGCGCGGGGGTCGAGGAGGGAGCGCGAGGCGTTTTGGGCGAGCTGGAAGAGGGGGGCGGCGCCGAGGCCGAGGGCGATGGTGAGGGCGGCGAGGGCGGCGCACGGGGCGAGCAGGGAGACCGGGCGCGAAGCGGCCGGCGAATCCGAGGGCGAGCGCCAGAAGACGTGGGTCCAGATCTTGAGCATCGAGAAGAGGGTGAGGAGACCGACCCCGAGGATGACGGTGGCGGAGAGGTAGGCGCCGGCGTCGAGGGAGGCCTTGAGGAGGGAGAACTTGGCCCAGAAGCCGGAGAGCGGAGGGATGCCGGCGAGCGAGAGAGCGGCGACCGCGAAGAGGGCGGCGGCGGCGGGGAAGCTGCGGAGCAATCCCCGGGCGCGGGCGAGATCGGAGCTGCCCTGGTGGCGCTCGACGAGTCCCGCGACGAGGAAGAGGTTGGTTTTCACGATGATGTGGTGAACGATGTAGAAGATGCCGGCGGCGACGGCGAGGGGCGTGAAGAGGGCGAGGGCGAGCAACATGTAGCCGACCTGGCTGATGATGTGGAAGCTGAGGATGCGGCGCATGTCGGATTGCGCGACGGCGCCGAGCACGCCGATGGTCATGGTGGCGAGGGCGAGGGGCAGGAGGACCTCGCGGTGGGCGAATCCGGCCGGTTCGGCGAAGACGAGCCCGAAGCAACGGAAGAAGGCGTAGACGCCGACCTTGGTGAGGAGCCCGGCGAAGAGGGCCGCGACCGGGATGGGGGCGTGCGGGTAGGAGGCCGGCAGCCAGAACGCGAAGGGGACGAGAGCCGCCTTGATGGCGAAGGCGGCGAAGAGGAGGGCCGAGCTGCTGAGGAGGAGGAAGGAGTCGCCGGACTGTCGGAAGAGGGCGGCGAGGTGGGCGAGGTTCAAGGTGCCGGTCTTGCCGTAGAGGAGACCCGCCGCGCAGAGGAAGAAGAGCGAGGAGAGCAGGTTGAGAAGGACATAGCGCCACGCGCCGGCGCGGGCCTCGCCGGAGGGATTGGAACTCATCAGGACGAAGGACGAGAGAAGCAGAACCTCGAACCAAACGTAGAGGTTGAAGAGGTCGGTGGTCAGGAAGGCGCCGTTGACGCCGAGAAGGAGGGTGCCAAGAAGCGGGTAGAAACGCCGCCGGTGGTAGAAGCCCGAAAGGCCGCGCCACGAGTAGACGACCACCGCGAGGGTGACGAGATTGGCGACCGCCAGCATGAGGGCCGAGAGGCCGTCGGCGGCGAGGGCGATCCCGTGGGGAGCGGGCCAGCCGCCGAGATGGACGACCGGAATGAGGCCGCGGTGGGAGGCGGCGACGAGGACGAGGGCGGCGAGGGTGCTGAGGGCGGCGGCGCCGGTGGTGAGGGCGGCGGCCACGCGCCGGCGGGGGCCCGCCGCAAGGCTGGCGAGAGCCGCGGCGAGGGGCGCGAGGAGGCAGACGATGATGGCGGCGGAAGCGGTCATGGGCGGTTGTCGGAGTCGCGCTGGAGGAGGATGAGGAGGAAGGCGAGGATGCCGAAGCCGATGACGATGGCGGTGAGGACAAGGGCTTGGGGGAGCGGGTCGGCGAGCGGCCCGGTGGCGTCATGCAGGAGGGGGGCGGCTCCGTGGAGGAGCCCGCCGGAGGCGAAGACGATCAGGTTGGCGGCCTGGCTGAGCAGAAGGATGCCGGCCAGCAGGTCGAGGCGGCTGCCGGCCAGCAGCCGGTAGATGCCGGCCGCGGTGAGGGCGCCGATGGCAATGGCGATGATCAATTCCATGACGGGACGGGAGACGGGGTGGTGGGAAGGAGGCGGCGCAGGAAGGCGAGGGCGAAGCCGAGCACCGTGAGGAAGACGCCGAGGTCGAAGAGCAGGGGCGTCCCGAGGTGAAGGGGAGGGCCGTCGCCGGGCAGGTCGGGCTTGATCCAGAGACCGGTCAGGAAGGGGCGGCCTGCGGCGACGGCGAAGAGGCCCGAGAGGGCGGCCAGCGAAAGGCCCGTGACGAGGAGGGCGGAGTCGAGCCGCGACGAGGGGGCGGGCCGCCCGCTGAGGTGGATGAAGGCGGCGGCGGTGGCGGCGACGAGGGCAGCGATGAAACCGCCGCCGGGGTGGTTGTGCCCGCGCAAGAGGAGGAAAGCGGCGAAAAGGAACAGGGGGGGCAGGAGAAGCCGCAGGGCGGTCGACAAGAGGGTGCTGCGGGTGGGGTCGAACACCGCGGGGCGGCGCCGCTTGCGAAGGAGAGCGGCGGCGCCGATGGCGGCGACGGCGAGGACCGTGATCTCACCGAAGGTGTCGAGGGCGCGGAAATCGACGAGGATGACGTTGACGATGTTGGCGCCGTGCGCGTCGGGGAGGCTGCGCTCGGCGAAGAACTGCGAGACGGGCGGCGTGAACTCGAGGGCCTTCGCCTTGATGACGAGCATCGTAACGACGGCGCCGGCTGACAGCGCCCCGGCGGCGGCGAGGGGCGAGCCCCGGCGGGGCGTCCCGTGTGGCTTCGGCAGCCAGCGAAGAACCGCCACCATGAGAACGAGGAGAATCGTCTCGGTGAGGAGTTGCGTCAGCGCAAGATCCGGGGCGCTGAAATACGCGTAGAGGAGCGCAATCAGCAACCCGGTGAGCCCGAGCGAGACGAGAAGCGCGACCCGGGAGCGGGCGGTGGCCGCACCGGCCGCGGACAGGGCGGTCAGGAGCGCCAGAACGGCTGGGACGGTGTCGGCGGCGTCGACCCGCAGATCCGGCAGCGGCAAAGGGCCCGCCAGCAGGGGGGGGGCGATCAGGAGTCCGGCCGCGCCGAGGACCAGTCCGAGATGGGTTGCGAGGGGGCGGTCCTGCAGGGCGGAGGCCAGTTGGCGCGAGCCGCGGCCGAGGGCGTCCAGCAGGGTCTGATAGGTCGTGTCTCCGACGGAAGCGGGGGGGCGCGCCGCAGGCCGGGCGGCATGGAAGGCCACCACGCCTCCGATCAGGAGGGCCGCGAGCGACAGAACAAGGGAGGGGCCCCAGCCGGGCCACAGCTCGACGGAAGCGCCCG
>CAYPUM010000346.1:0-4666 GCA_964413545.1 uncultured Roseibacillus sp.
GCGACGGGGCCGACCGAACCCGGCGTTGCCGTGGTGCCAGGCGTGGAGGTCGATCTCGACGGGGATCTCGTCGCCGATGTGGCAACGGGAATCGACGGAACGTACGTCGTTCCCGACCTGGCGGGCTCAGACGAGGTAGCAGACGACTTTTTCGGTGCAGACCATGGTTCCGGCGGTGAGGGTGTTCCTTGCGCTGCGGGCGTCGATGCGGTATGCGACGAGGCGATCATGTTTCTCGTCGATGATGTCGAGGAGGCGGAGCCAGAGGGTGTCGAACTCGTCGTCTTCGAGGTGGCATTCGAAGAACGAGTATTGGACGCGGGCTCCGAAATCCTCGCAGGTTTTGGCGACCTTGCCGAGGCGTTTCTGATCGCAGATGTCGTATCCAACGAGGATGAGCATTTCCCTGGCGCCGGGTTGTCCGCGCTGGTAGGGGAGGCGCGGGAAGGCTTCGTCGAACCAGGTGGCGACGGACTGGGTCATGGGTGGTTCAGTTCATGAGGAAGGGCTCGAAGGCGGCGGGGTCGTCGAGGGCGGACTTGAGGAGAAGGGCCTGGTTTTCGAGTTGCTGGCGGAGGGTGGTGCGATGCCCCACCGATTCGCTCATGAACTGGCGCTCCATGCGCTTCTCATACTGGAGGAGCAGTTTGTTGCGCCCGTCACGGGTGAGGTAGACGCCCCCTCCGTGCGGTTCAAAGTGCTCCCCGCCGAGCATGCGGTGCGAGAAGAGGTCGAGGGTGAGGGCCTCGGCCACCACCGGGCGGAAGGGCTCGATGAGGTCGAGGGCCAGCGACCAGCGCCCGTTCTCGGTGGCGTGCAGGAGCCCAAGGGCCGCATCGAGCCCGTGGGCGTGAATGGCGGCGTGCATCTCATGGTAGATCAGGGTTGCCGAGAACGACAGCGCCGCATTGACCGGGTTGAGCGGCGGCCGGGTCGAGCGCCGCTCGAAGGGAAAGCCCTCGGGGAGCAACGCCGCCCAAGCCCCGAAATAGGCCGCTGCCGCCACCCCTTCATGGCCGCGGACGGCGTCGAGCGATTCCCCCTTCCCGGCCGCTGCAAGGGCGCGTTCGAGCGACCCGACGGCGGCCTCGACCCGCTCCGGGACCGGGCGGTCCTCGGCGCGGCGGTTCGCGGCCAGCCGCTGCAGCAGGCGGCGCTGGTTGTAGATCTTGGCCGCCACGATGCGGCCCGCGACCGCCAGGACGAACCCGGGGTCGAGGGTGCGGCGGTAGTGACGCAGCCGGGCCGCGCCGTGGTCGGGACCCGGCGGCTGGAAGGCGCCGAGAAACCGCCCCCGGGCGTCGAGATAGCTGACCGGAATCCCGCGGCGCAGGACCGCCGCCACGGCGGGCCCCGTGATCGAGCAGGTCTCGCTGACGATGAGGCGGTCGAGGTCCCGCAACGGCAGATCGCGCTTCAGCGCTTCCCCCTCTCCGTCGACGAACGACACCACCAGCCGCTCCGACTCGAGCGCGATCTTCGATCCGGGATGTTGGACGGAGGCGGTGGGCACGGGTTGAGAGATACACCATCGTCCACCTCCGCCACAGGAAAGAGACCTGCGGGGACGTCGGCGCATGGTCCCGCTGGGAAAAAACCAAACCCAACCGACAATTCCCCTTCTTCGTCGTTCCCGGCTTCGTCCGATCGGTCCGCACTTTGGAGTGCGGCGGCAGAGTCCCGCAAGGGATGGCGACGCCGCTTTGGCGGGGTTGGTCCGCTACCTGCCAAAGCGGTGTCGCGCTCTCCCGCCACGGCGGGAGAGCTTGCCACCGCACTAAATCCCTCCGCTCGCCAAGACGCCCCTCGCCCCCCCACACTTCGTCGCCTCGCACATTGCACCCCGCACATCGCACATCGCCCCCTCACACCACCTCCAACCGGAACGGCGCCTGGCGCAGGGTGCGGGTGGCGGGCATCCATGGGGCGTGGGCGTTCCTCAGCATGGTGCGCACGTGACTCAGTTCGCGTTTGATGTCGTCTTCCGTGAATCCGCTCGAGGCGTCGAAGGCGCCGAGCCGTTCTCTGTGCGCTTGATACCACTTTCCGAACTCTTCCGCGGCCTCGGCCTGGCCCAACGGGATGTTGCGATCGAGGTTGCTTCGCAGCACGAATTCGAGCACCGCCAGGGCGCGGGGACGGACGCGGTATCGATGTCCCGCCACGGCAAGGGCGCCCTGCTTGTGGTCGACGACGATCTCGATGACCGGTCGCTCCGCGTCCTCCTGCAGGATGTTGCCCATCTCCCTTCGCAGATCCAGGAACGACCCGGGGAGGGCGTCGAGTTCCCGGAAGCGGTTCCGCAAGGGCACGAAGGGCAGTTCCGCCAGGCGCACCTTCACTCTCCCGGTGGCGTAGGCCCTGCCGGCTCGATCCGCCACCTTCCCCCCCGGCTGACCGGGAAAGAAGAACGTCGGGATCGTGTCGAAGGGCGGGTCGACCAGGACGTGGGTGAGCAGATCGGTCTCCCGTCCGATCAGACTGACCGAGGCATGCAGCAACGCCCCCATCGTCTTGCGCCCGCCCGCGATGCTCGCAATCAGCCGCCGGTCCTTGTCGCGCACCACGTTCCAGACCTCGCCGAAGATGAATTCGGCCGCCGCCTCGTTCTGCTCCGGGGTCTCGATGTCGTCGAGCGCCCGCATCCGGCCGGTCGACTCGTCGGGCATGGCGATGACCCGCGGATCGTCGGCCACCAACTCCCCCCGCCCCGCCTTCACCGCCGACCGCAAGGCGTCCCATACCGTCCCCCGGCCCCAGTCGGGCCGCTTCGTGAAAAGGGCTTCCTGCAACTTCGCAGCCCCCGCCGAGGTCGTGATGAATCCCACCCGCTGCGGCACAATCCGCGGCCGCCTCTTCGCCAACGCCCAAACGGTCTCAGTCACCACGGCCGGCGAAAGCCCCGTGACGGCAAGGAGGGTGGTGTGCATGGGGAGATCCGGCGCGGTGCGGTTTGGGGTTTGCGTGGTGCGGTTTGCGTCAAGCGACGGATGTCTTGCCGGACTCGCGCGTCGCGACGGGTTCCAGGGTGGCGGGGAGTCTGGCGGGGGCGGGCAGGGGGAGGGGCGCGAGAAGCCCTCGGATTTCGCGCAGGGCGGTGTGGGCCTCCGCGCGCTCGACGGCGCGGATCTGGTGGGTGCGATCGTTACGAATGCTGATGCTGTCCTTGACCGGGCGGGACCCGAGGTAAGCCTCGGCAAGGACGGAGTCCTGGGAAGCAAGCAGATCGACGACGGCCCGCAAGCCGAGGCGGACAACACCACCGGACGTGGCGTTAGCCCGGAATCTTCTCAGCTGGTTGGACGGCACGCCGGGAAGCTGTTCGAGATCGGCGAGGCGGTAAGGTTCGTGAAGGCCGGTGAGGTCCAGCAGTTCGCAACGCACGCCCACCTCGAGGGCCTTGCAGGCGGTCAGGAGGGCGGCTTCGTGCTCTTTACGGTCGAAGAGACGCTTGGCGAGGCCGAGCAGATCGGCGGTGACGTAGAGGGAAGGCCTCCCCCCCCGGGAGGATTCCGCCGCGAGAGGTTTCAAGTGTTCGAGCAGATTCGGGAAGGCGGGGTGGGCCGATCGCTTTGCAATGGCCAGGGCATTGCGGTAGTTCGAACGTTCCCATTCGTGAATCAGCGTGCAGAGGGCGTGCTCGGCCGCCAGATGCCGGTATGGTTTCAGGACCCGGGCCGCAGACGCGAAGGCGCCGGAAGCGAAAAGGCTTTGCGCCAGCGCAAAGTCCCGCTCCGCAAAATACTCGCCCGCCTTGAAGGTTTCCAGTCGTTCGGTGCCGGTCTTGACGACGCCGTCCACCCGCTCGCCCACGGTGAACACCAATTCGCCGACGTTCTCGTCAAGGGCCGCGATGGTGGCGCCCGAACTCATCTGTTTGGTGCCGGAAGTCGGGTTGACGATGAGGCGTTCACCGGGATCCAGCCTCGCTCGGGCGACCCGGATGACCTCCCGAATCGCAAGCCTGCAAGCTTGAAGCGAATCGAACTCTTCGATCTGCCGATAGGGCTCGCTGTCAGTCCACGGGACGAAGGCCTCGAGGCCGTCGCGGACATAGTCGGCCACCTCGATCGAGGCCGGGCTGCTCGAAGGAACGAGCCAGAAGCGGCGCGGTCGGAGGATCTCGACCGTCGTGCGCAGCCCTTGCGCGACAAACGAGTCCCTCCCGGCCGTGCCGGTCCCGACGGTGAGGATGAGAGAGATGGGGGACATGGAGGCGGGATTCTACCAGGAGTCCGACGAAGTGCACGCCAAGACGCCGCCCGGCTCCTGCAAGCCGGAGGATCGCCGGGCCGGCTCAGACAAGCTGGAAGCATGCTGTCACGTGGCCGCAGCCGTCCCGGGTGCGGAGGGTGACTCCGGGCTTCCAGCGTGGAGGAGCGCGGGGGGTGGAAGACGAGGCGTGGAGAATCCGACTCCCGCAAGCCGGAGGCTCGCCGGGCCGGCGCAGACAAGCTGGAAGCATGCTGCCACGTGGCCGCAGCCGTCCCGGGTTCAGGTGTCCGAGCTTCCGGGAGGAGCCGACCAGCCGGCGCCCGCCGGAGGCAGAAGAGTCTCGACGCGAGACCGGAGGGCGGCGCGTTCGGCGGGGGCGAGAAAGGCGGTGTCGATGGCATTGGACAAGATGCGAAGGAGGTCGAGGCGGGTCAGGTCCGGGCACATCTCG
>CAYPUM010000347.1:0-4665 GCA_964413545.1 uncultured Roseibacillus sp.
ATCCTGCATCTTGAATCCTGCATCCTGCAACCTGCATCCTGGTCCGAGGCTTGCCTCGCTGGGTCACCCACCTGCGAGGAGGCGGCCGTCAGGTTGAAAACCTGCCGGGACCCCCGCAGGCTGCAAGCCTGCACCACTCCGGCTTGCAAGACCGCCGTCATGGGCTTTCTTTGGTTCCCCCGCTTCCTCATGTTCACGCCACGCGAGCGCGCCCGTTACGACCGGCACTTCATCCTTCCCGGCTTCGGCAAGGACGGGCAGGAGCGATTGAAGACCTCGGCGGTCTTGTGCATCGGAGCCGGCGGGCTGGGATCCCCGGCGGCCCTCTACCTCGCGGCGGCCGGCGTGGGCCGGCTCGGGATCATCGACGACGACCGCGTCGACCTCTCGAACCTGCAACGGCAGATCCTCCACGCCGAGGCCGCCATCGGCACGCCCAAGGTCCGAAGCGCGGAAAACCGTCTCCGCGGTCTGAACGCCGACATCGTGGTCGAGGCGCACGCCCTGCGGCTCACCGCCGCCAACGTCCGCGACCTCTTCGCAGGCTACGACCTGATCATCGACGGCTCCGACAACTTCCCGACGCGTTTCCTCGCGGGCGACGGGGCGTGGCTCCTTTCGAAGCCCCTCGTGTCGGGATCGATCTTCCAGTTCGAGGGTCAACTGACCGTTTTCGACCGCCGCCGGGGCACGCCGTGTTTCCGGTGCCTCCTTCCCGAGCCGCCGCCGCCCGGAGCGGTTCCCGGCTGCGACGAGGCCGGGGTGGTGGGCGCCCTGCCGGGCGTGGTGGGTTCCTTGCAGGCGATGGAAGCGGTCAAGATCCTGTCGGGGTGCGGCGAGAGTCTCGCCGGCCGCCTCCTGCACTACGATGCGCTCCGGACCGCCTTCCGCGAGGTCCGGCTGGCGCGCGATCCGCAATGTCCGCTGTGCGGCCCCCGCCCCCTCATCACGGCGCCGGCGGCATACGACGCCTCCTGCGCGGCGGACCCGCCGGCCGTCCCGGAGATCGGGGTCGAAGAGTTGCGCGAGGCGCTCGACAACGGCTTCCGGGGCGTCCTCCTCGACGTCCGGCAGGTCCGTGAACACCGGGGGGAGAGGATCGCGGGCAGCCGTCTCGTCCCGCTGGCCGAACTGCCGGGGCGCCTTGAGGCGCTCCCCGCGGACCAGTGCTACTACGTCTACTGTAGCACAGGGAAGCGCAGCGCCCGCGCCGTCTCCATCATGCGGGAGGCCGGATTCCGGGAGGCGCGCAACGTGCGGGGCGGAATCGTGGCGTGGCGAACCGCCGGCGGAGCGACCGAGGAGGAATGAGGAGCCTGATTCACGCCTCCGCCTCCGCCGTCCCCGCATTCCGGTGCACCCAGATGCTCTGCACCATCCCGAGAAGGAACATGCAGATCAGGACGAAAGTGCCCGAATAGCTGATGAGCGGCAGGGGAATCCCGGTGATCGGCATGAGGGTGACACACATCCCGATGTTCTCGAAGATGTGCGCGAAGAAGAGCGCCACCACCCCCGCCGCGATGATCTGTCCGGAGAAATCCCGGCTGTAAAACGCGATGAAGAGGCACTGGATCAGCAGGAGCGCGAACGCCGTGATCAGGAGAAGGCTGCCCCGGAAGCCCTGTTCCTCGGCAATGACGGCGAAGATGTAATCGTTGTGGGCGGTCTTCCACGGGATGTATTTCTTGTCGTGGATCGATCCGGCGTCGGCGCCGGCCTTCCACCCCACCCCCTTCCATCCGGCCTTCCCGACGGCCATCGTCACCCAGTAGGGGGCGTAATTCTCCTCGCTTTCCTCGACATGCCCCTCGTGCAGGATTTCGAGGTATTGGCCGATCCGGTCCGCGCCCCGTTCCGAGACCCCCGGCAGGATGATGAAGTAGACCAGCGGAACGATCCCGAGGGTGACCAGCCCGAGAAAGAGAAGGTAGCGGAAGGGCACTCCCCCCACCAGCATCGCCACCGCCGCCACCGGAACCCACACGATCGCCGATCCCATGTCGCCGTTCTTCACCACCAGCAGGAACGGCGCCCCGCACAGCACCCCGATCAGGAACAGCTTCACGACCGGATGCCCGAGGAGCCGGTGCAGGCGCGGCAGCACCTCGAAGGTCAGCCCGATCATGATGATGCCGGCCCCGATCACGAGCTGCGTGGGTTGGAACGTCGCCGGCCCGAGCTCCAACTGGTGGGTTTCACTCCCCTGCTCGAGCAGCATGACCAGCATGGCGAGTCCGGCGAAATACATCGGGATTCCCAGCCACTTCAGCCAGCGGTAGTCGACGAGGGCGGTCGCGAAATAGACCGCGGTCCCGAGAAGAATCCAGAACCGTTGGCGCTCCGCGAACCACGCCCCCCAGAGGGCCTCGTCCACCCCCGCCACCGGAACATGCCGCGCCGCGCTCTCGATGCTGATCACCCCGAACACCAGCAGCCCGTACATCGTCAGGACCAGCACCCAGTTCATCCCGAGAATCTTCCGCAACAGGGGGGTCATAGCGCAACCGCTCGGAGGATAGGAGCGAAGCCGCCCGATCTCAACCCTTCATCCCACCCCGCGACTCGAGGGCCGGCGCATCGGGACAAACCGCACCGCCTCCTCCCGCGAGACTTCGAGATGGTCGTCCGCAGCGCGCCGGACGCGGTGCAGCATCTGCGGGCCGTCGTGTCTGCCAACCGGCAACACCAACCGGCCGCCCGCCCCCAGTTGGGCGGTGAGAACCGGAGGAATCGCGTCCGGCGCACAGGCGCACAGGATCGCATCGAAGTCACCGCCGCCCGGCCAGCGGGTGAAGCCGTCTCCCTGCCGCAGGTCAATCGACCCGAACCCGTGCTCTTCGAGAGTTTCCCGGGCGGAGGACACCAGACCCTCCTCCAACTCGAGGGCGCAGACCTCGCGCGCCAGCGTCGCAAGGACGGCGGTCTGATACCCGCATCCCGCGCCGATCTCGAGGACCCGCTCGCTTCCGTCGAGTTCCAGCATTTCCGTCATCCTGGCCACGATGTAGGGTTGCGAGATGGTTTGCCCGTGTCCGATCGGCAGCGGACAGTCGTCATAGGCATGCGGGGCAAGCGCTTCCGGGACAAAGACGTGCCGCGGGACCCGGGCCATCGCATCAAGGACCCGCGGATCGCGCACCCCCCGGGCCGCAATCTGTCGCTTGACCATCCTCCGCCGGACCTTCGCAAATTCGTCCATCCCGCCTCCATTCAATCACCCCCCGCGCGAAAACAAAAGAAGGGCCTTCACCCCTCCTCCCCAAGGAAGGCCGTCAGCGGACTGGTCGGGGAGGCCCGTTCCGCCGCCAGAGGCAGCCCCGCCTCGTAAGCGGCCCTCCCCGCCTCCACCGCGGCCCGGAAAGCGGCCGCCATCCGCACCGGGTCGCCCGCCACCGCAATGGCGGTGTTCACCAGAACGGCGTCCGCGCCGAGTTCCATGGCCTCCGCGGCGTGGCTGGGCGCCCCGATCCCGGCGTCCACCACCACCGGCACCGTGGCCTGCCCGATGATGATACCGATCTGGTCGCGGGTGAGGAGGCCCCGGTTCGTGCCAATCGGCGACCCCAACGGCATGACGGTGGCGGCCCCCGCTTCCTCCAGCCGCTTCGCAAGCACCGGGTCGGCATTGATATACGGCAGCACCGTGAAGCCCTCCTTCACGAGCTGCTCGGCCGCCGCGAGCGTCTCCACCGGGTCCGGCAGAAGATGGTTCGGGTCGGGATGAATCTCGAGCTTGATCCATTTCGGCAGCCCCGCCGCGGCCGCGAGGCGCGCCAGCCGCACCGCCTCCCCGGCGTTCATCGCCCCGCTCGTGTTCGCAAGGAGCAGATACTTGCTACGGTCGATATAGTCGAGGATGTCGGGGAACGGATCGTCCGGCGCCCGCACGTCGGCGCGCCGCAACGCCACCGTCACGAGGCGCGTCCCCGAGGCCTCAAGCGCGTCGCGCATCAGTTCGGGCGATCCGAACTTCCCGGTCCCGAGGAGGAGGCGGGACTCGAAACGGCGCCCGGCGATCTCTAACAAATCGGCGTTCAAGGCGACGATCCCGGGATGAGGTCCCGCACCGCCTCGCGCTCCTCGCGCAGCTCCCGCACGGACGCGCCGATGAGACCCCGCGAGTAGTCCTCGATCTCCAGCCCCTCGACGACCGACCAGCCGCCGGCGCCGTCGCTGCGGATCGGCATCGAGGCGATCAGGCCGGGGTCGATATCGTATTGTCCCTCCGAGCAGACCGCCACGCTGTGCCAGTCATCGGCGGGGGTCTCCGAGGACAGGGAACGGACCGTGTCGATGGCGGCGTTGGCGGCCGAGGCGGCGGACGACGCCCCCCGCGCCTTGATGATGGCCGCGCCGGCTGCGATGTCCCACAGGTGGGCCCGCATGCCGGTGGTGAGCAGGTGTCGGCCGTCGTCGAGCCAGATGATCCTGAGCGGGAGGCTCTCGGCCTCGCTGACGATGCCCATGCCGCCCATGAGGCCGAGCCCCTCGTCGGACGAGCCGTCGAGCGACGTGACGTCGTCGCGGGTCAGCTCCAGCCGCCGCAGGTGCCGCTTCCTCGCAGATCCCAGACGTCGACCAGCACGTGAGGCAGGTGGGTTCGCCCGGCCATGCCGAAGGCGATCTTCCGGATCCGTTGATTCCGTATAGTTTTCTTCCGCC
>CAYPUM010000348.1:0-4628 GCA_964413545.1 uncultured Roseibacillus sp.
CGGCCGACCGAGGGCCTCCGCCTGCGGCCACCCGGTGAGTTCCTCCGCCACGCGCCCGCCCATGGTGACGATGAGGTCCTCGAGGCCCTCCTTCCTCCGGAAGTGGTATTTGTCCTCGACCGGCAGGTGGAAGGCCGCCCCGAGGTACGGCCCGCGTGGTATGATGGTGACCTTGTGGAGAGGGTCGGTGTTGGGGAGGGTGGCAAGGAGGAGGGCGTGACCGGCCTCATGGTAGGCGGTGACCTTCTTCTCCTCCTCGCTCAGGGCGAGACTGCGCCGCTCGCGCCCCCAGCGCACCTTGTCGCGCGCCTCCTCGAGTTCCTCGAGGGTGACGGCCTTGAGGTCCTTGCGCGCCGCCAACAGGGCCGCCTCATTGATGATGTTGGCGAGTTCGGCGCCCGAGAACCCCGGGGTGCCGCGCGCCACGGTGGCCAGCTCGGTGCCCGCCGCCAGCTTGATCCGCTTGGCGTGCACCTTCAGGATCTGCTCGCGCCCCTTGACGTCGGGCAGCGAGACCGTCACCTGCCGGTCGAAACGGCCGGGTCGCAACAGGGCCGGATCGAGCACGTCGGGCCGGTTGGTGGCGGCAATGATGATGACCCCCTCCTGGGTGTCGAAGCCGTCCATCTCGACGAGCAGCGCGTTGAGGGTCTGCTCCCGCTCGTCGTGGCCGCCGCCCAGTCCGTGGCCGCGGTGGCGGCCGACGGCGTCGATCTCGTCGATGAAGATCAGGCAGGGGGCGTGTTTCTTTCCCTGCTCGAACATGTCGCGCACCCGGCTGGCGCCCACCCCCACGAACATCTCCACGAAGTCGGAACCGCTGATCGAGAAGAAGGGGACGTTGGCCTCGCCGGCGATGGCGCGGGCAAGAAGGGTCTTGCCGGTGCCGGGGGGACCGACCATCAGGACCCCCTTCGGGATGTTTCCGCCGAGTTTCTGGAACTTCCGGGGGTCCTTCAGGAAGTCCACGATCTCCCAGAGTTCCTCCTTCGCCTCCTGGATTCCGGCCACGTCCCTGAAGGTCACCTTGTCGCGATCCATGCTCAGGAGGCGGGCCTTGCTCTTGCCGAAGCTCATGGCCCCCCGGCCCGCCGCCTTCATCTGGTGCCGGAAAAGCAGGAAGAGCAGAACAATCAGGACCAGGATCGGCAGAAAGCTGATCAGGATGGTCCGCATGTAATTACTATCTTCCCGGTAGGGAACGTCGTTCTTGAAGAGGGCGTTCAGCTCGCCGGCCATGGTAAGGGTGTTCACCGGGACGCGGAACTTGTATTTCGACTTCAGGTTCCGGATGGCCTCCGGTCCGATCGAGGATTTCGGCTGGCGGTATCCGATGAGGACGGCCTCCCGGTTTTTCGTCGAGGCGGGGGCGATCTTGAGGCGCTTGTCGCCCTCGAGGATCACCTCGTTGCGCAGCACCCACGATTCGAATTCCGCGAAGGAGGCCGTCTCCTCGCCCGGTCCGGCGGGGGTCTGGTCGCCTCCGATGTAATGGGCGTTAACGCCGACGAGTTCGTTGAGGCGTTCGCCGTGCAGGTCGAGGTTGACGCGCGTCCGGAACGGCCGGGGGTCGCCGTCCGGCACCATCACGGGCTTCTCGCTGGCATGTCCCACGATCTCGGCGTTGAACGAGGACTCCCTCGTGACCACCTCGAGCGGGAATTCGCTCATGTTCTGGATCACCTTCCCCTGTGCCATCAGTTGTTCAAACCTGCTGTAGGAAATCGAACGGCCCTTCCCGTCCCCGATGCCCACATAGGCAAGGGTCAACAGGCCGATCGCGATGGCAAAAAGAATGAGAACCCGCCAGTTGAACGACCCGGGAGGCTCACTGCCCGGCTTCCGCGGCTCGTTCGGGCTCGGAGGTTGTTGGTCTGACATGGGTATTTGGAATCACTCGGGATGTCCGCCGGCCATACGCCGGGGTGCCACGGTAAACCACTGAATCCAAAAGAAAATTGAAATTTTCGCTCACTGCCGGGCATCGAGGACCCGCTGCATGGCGATCGCGAGGGTTTCGGCGCTTTCGGGCGGCAGGGGGCGGGGAACGATCACTCCGAGCACCAGCGGCCCGAAACGGGTGTTGATCGGGACGACTTCCATCGTCTGCTCGGGGCCGATCCTGACGCGCAGACCGGTGACGGCGGACCCTCCCGCCTGCCGCGTGGCGGTCCGCGATGCCCGGGCGAGCGTGCCGGCCACCTGATGCAGCTTCGCCGAATGCACCTCGTCGGCAAGCACCCTGCCCTCGCGGTCCAACAGGAACCAGGTGGCCGTGGAGATCCCTTCCCGCAGCCATGACCCGAACGTCTGGAGCCGCTCGACAAACGGAACACGAGCCGGACGGGACGACGGCGCCGCCGCAGCGGGGGCGGGCCCGGAGGTTGAATCCCCGTCGGCGAGCAATCCTCCCCGGGCGGCGATGGCGCGGGCGGCCGACAAGGCTTCCCGGGCCTGTGCTTCGCCGCCGGAGGCAGCCGTGGTCTGCTCGGGCGCCGGCCCGGTCTCGTCCGGTTCGGACGGTTTGGCATCGGCCTCGGCAAACCCCTCGAAGCTGTCGCCGTAGGTCTCGGGCGCCCGGGGGTCATCCCCCTCCGGCGGCTGCGCGATGAGGGCCTCCGCGAGGCGCCGCAATTCGTCTCGGTCAAGCCAGGGAGCGATCGGGTCCATCGTCACTCTGTCAGGACGCCCTCGAGTTTCGCATCGATCTCTGCCCGGAGACTGTCGAAAACCGAGAGAACCATTTTGCCTTCGGGGAGGACACCCACCGGCACACCCTTGGCGCTGGCCCGAATGAAGAGGTCGTCCCTCGGCACCGCGGTTCGCATCACGAGTTCCGGCGGAAGGATGTTGCGGAGCGACTGAACCGCTTCGCGGCTTTCGGACAGCTTGGCCTGCATCATGGTGAGGACGACCCCAAGGATGCGGAGCCGGGGGTTCACGATCCGCATGCGGGTGAGTGCCTCGAGCATCTTCGGAACGGAGCGAATGCCAAGCGGTTCGGCCTGCTGCGGCACCATCACGGCCGTAGCCGCCGTCAGGACATCCGCCGTGGCCCCGAACAACCCCGCCGCGGTGTCCACCACGCACACCTCGAAGCCCAATCGGCGGGCGTCCCGCAGGAACCTCCGCACCCGGTGCAGACTCACGCCCATCGACCCCCCGCCCAACTCGTAGGCGCTGGCCTGTCCCGCCGCCACCAGACTCAACGTGTCGAGACGCGTCGGCACCACCAGATCGGCGGTCTTGATCGACGGATCGTCGATCATGTCGTAGAAGCCGGAGAGGAGGCGGCTCTGCCGGGTCAGCGAGAGTCCCACCGAGCCCTGCGGGTCGGCGTCGACAAGGAGGGTGGGACGTCCGTTCCTCGCGAAGGCATGGGCGAGGTTGATCGCGACGGTGGTTTTGCCGACCCCGCCTTTTTGGCTCGAAATTGCGATCGTTCTCACCGGGTGTTCCTCTGGTCGGGGGACTTTAACCGGCCGTCCATCGAGCAAAAGCCTTTTCTTGCCTGCCTCGGGGCGGCGCAACGCCGGGGGGGCGTTTCCGAACGGGAGGCGTTCCGGTGGTCTGCGGCGGGGGAATTCTGTGGCCAAACGCCCCGTGCGTGTTGCACTATCGCGCCGGAACAAGGACCGAATCGTCATGAAATCGTCACTCATCACCGCGCTGATCGCCCTCACCGTCACAACCTGCCTGACTGCCGACACGATCCGGATGAAGGACGGCACGCAGTATGAAGGCACGATCGTCTCCGAGGATGCCGAAAGCTACACGATCCGGATCGAGGTTTCGGCCGGGATCAGGGACGAGAAGCGTCTCCCGAAGCCGGAGGTGGCGGCGGTCAAACGCAGCGGACCGGACGATGTCGCCTTCGAGGAGATCGCAAAGCTTGTCCCGGCGCCCGACCGGATGGCGGCCGAAGAGTATCAGGAGCGCATCGCCAAGGTGAACGCGTTCCTCGACGCTTACCCGCAATCCACTCATCTCAAGGAAGCCCGAAAAATCCTCGAGACCCTCGAAAAGGAGCGTGAACTCGCCGCAGACGGCGCGCTGAAGCTGACAGGCCGATGGATTACCGGCAATGAACGCGCCGCCAATGCCTACGAGATCGATGCCCGGCTCCTCGCCAATGACTTCAAGGCGGATGCAAGGGCGGGACGGTTTCGCGACGCCCTGCGCCACTTCGAGGTGTTGCGGCAGGAATTCCGGAATTCCTCACATTTCCAACCGGCGGCGGAATTGGCAAAGCAGGTCCTCGTGACCTACCAGCGAGCGGTCGCCGACGACCTCGAGGCGGTCGACGACCGGAAAAAACAACGCGAGGAGGAAATCCAGCGCATCGCCTCCGACGAACGCGAGACCGAACGGGCTGCCATCGCCCGCCGCGATGCCGCATACGAGCGCCTCGTCAAATCGGAAAAGCAGGACCTGAAGACGAATTGGCCGACCCTCGACCCCTACCACCCGAAACCGATGGAGGAGACCCTGCGGGCGATTACGAAGACGCTCGCCGAGATCGAGCGCGACTTGCAGGAGGACGTCACTCCTGCCTGCCCGGTCTACCGCGCCGCATGGATGGCCGCCGCTGCCGGAAACAAGGAAGAGGCCTCCGATCTCATCAGGGA
>CAYPUM010000349.1:0-4621 GCA_964413545.1 uncultured Roseibacillus sp.
CCCGAAATCCTCATACCCGCTCTCAAGCAACAGCATGCACGCCTGCGCGGCGATCGTCTGCCGCATCAGCTCCGTGACCTCCTCCAGCCCCCCGCAGGCCTCGAACGACATCTCGTCGAGAAACACCTGCATGATCCCCTCGAGCTTCTCCCGGTGATCCGCCGGAAGCCGGGCATAAAGCGGAACCTCCCGCGCCAGCCGCTGCCGGTCGCCGGCCGTGAGGCGGCGCGCCATCAACGCCCTCCGCCTCCTCCTCCGCCGCCGGCCGTGCAGCCAGCCCGCGAGCATCGCCACGCCCACCGCTCCAATGATGATCCAGACCGCCAGCATTCCGTCACCGCGCCGCGTTCCACTTCACCAGGTCCCCGTAGCGCACCCCCGACCCGCCGAAGATGTCCAGCGCGCTCCCGACCGTCACGTCCAGCCGTCCCCCGCTCAGTTCTTCAACCAGCGCCACGTCCCGGAGCGACCGCACCCCGCCGGCATACGTCACGGGACGCCCGTGCCACGATCCGAGCAACTCCACCAGCCCCCGCTCGACTCCTGCGCATCTCCCCTCGACGTCCGCCGCGTGCACAAGGAATTCCGCGCAGGACCCCGCCAGACGATCCAGCAGGGCCGGCGAAACCTCCTCCTCCGTCATCGTCTGCCACCGGTTCATCGCCACCATCCAGCGCCCCCCCGACCGTCGGCAGCTCAGGTCGATCACGATCCGCTCCGCCCCGACGCGGTCCGTCATCTCCGCCAGCCGATCCTCCCGGAACCGGCCTCCGGCATCGAATATCCACGAGGTCACGATCACGTGACTCGCCCCGGCGTCCAGCCATTCGGCGGCGTTGCCGGCATGAATCCCTCCTCCGGCCTGCATCCCGCCGGGCCACGCGGCCAGCGCTTCCCGCGCCGCCTCCTCGTTGCCCGGCCCCAGCATGATCACGTGTCCGCCCCCGAGGCGGTCCTGCCGGAACTTCCCCGCAAACCACCCCGGCGGCTGCGCCGCCACAAAGTTCTCCACCGGCCCCGGTCCGCTCTCCCGCAGCGAGGCCCCGACGATCTGCTTCACCTTCCCCTCGTGCAGATCGATGCATGGCCGGAATCTCGTCATTGCCGATACCTCGAATTGCCCCGAATCAATCCCCTTGCCAATGACATTCAGTATTTCCGCCACGCCGCCGGGACGAAGAGAACAAGGACCGCGTAAAGCTCGAGACGGCCCAGCACCATCAGAAGGGCGAGGAAGAGGTGCGTGGCGGGCCGCAGACCCGCGTAGTTCCCGGTGGGCCCGACCTCGCCCAGCCCAGGTCCGATGTTGCCGATGCTCGCCATCACGGCCGCCACCATGGTCTCGAACTGCGCCCCCCGGGCGGCCTCGAGAAATGCGATGACGATCATCGAGCCAAGCGCCATCAGCGCAAAGAGCGCCACAAAGAGAACCGTCTGTGCGCGGGCCGTCTCGTCGATCGGGTTGCCGTTCACCTGCACCCGGAACACCTGGTTGGGCCGGAAGGCCCGCACGATCTCATGATGCGCGGAACGCACCAGCAAGATGATGCGGCTCACCTTCATCCCGCCCGCCGTCGATCCGGCACAGCCGCCGATAAGCATCAGACCCAGCAAGACGAAGTGAGCCCCCACCGGCCAACCGCCGTAGTCGACGGTCACATACCCCGTGGTCGAGACGATCGAAACCACCGTGAACGCCACCCCCCGCACCGTTTCCCCGCCCTCCGGCCCCGCCGCCAGAAAAACCACCGCCGCCACCGCCCCGACCGACACAACGATCAACCCCCCGTACCACTTGGCCTCCTCCTCGCGTTTCAACCGGTCCCACCTGCGCTGCATCGCCACCACGTAAATCAAGAAACTCACGCTCGCCAGAAGCATGAACAACAGAAGCCAAAGCTCGATCAGCGCCCCCGTCCGCCAGCCCGAAAAGTGGGCAATGCTCGCATCATGGGGACTGAACCCGCCCGTCGACACGCAGGTGGTGGCATGCGCCACCGCATCGAACCAGCTCATCCCCAGCAAGCGCAACCCAAGCAGGCAGACCACCGTCAACACAAGGTAGACCTTCCACAACGTCAGGGCGGTGTCGCGGATCCGGGCCGAAGAAGCTTCGCCGGTCTGAAACGATGACTCGTTGCGGAAAAGCGATTTCGCCCCGCCGCCCAGAGTGGACAAAATCGCCACGAACAGCACCAGAATCCCCAGACCGCCCAGCCACTGCGTCACCGCCCGCCACAACAAGACCCCCCGCGGCCACTCGTCCAAGTCCGTGATCACGGTCGCACCCGTCGTCGTGAACCCGGACACCGCTTCGAACAGGGCCTCCCCGGCCGACAGTCCCGGCTGCGACAGCACAAAGGGCGTCGCCCCGAACACCGCGCACAACAGCCAACCCAGTCCCACGATCACCACCCCTTCACGGCGCGGAATGCGCTCATACTTCCCGATCCCGAACGCCATCAGCAGAATCCCCGCCACGAAGGTCATGCCTGCTCCGGTCATCAGAGGCGCCACCGCCGATCCGCGGTCCGATACCGGGTCCGCCAGCCCGAACAGCCCGCAGAGCGCCATCGCAACGCTTTCCAGCGTCAACAACGACCCCAGCACCTTCGCCAGCAACTTGTAGTTCATCGCGCCTCGGCAAGGAACGTTCCACCCGGCCGGCGACGCGCCGCGGGCTTCCGCATCGCCTTCACGCCCTGATCACAACCCATCCTAATGGAGCAATTTCAGAAACTTCTTCCGCACTTTCGGCGCCACCATGGCATAGATCCGGTCCCCCGGCTCCAGTTCGTCGTCCGGTCCGGGGACGATTGCCCGCAACCCCCGCACCAGCCCCACCAGCACGCACCCCGACGGCCAGCCAGCCTCGCGCACCTTCCGGCCCGCCGCCTTCGCCCCATGTGCCACGTCCGTCTCGATCACCTGACCCGCGCTGAACTCCTTCACGACGTTGAACGGCTCCGTGGTCAGATAGCGTTCGATGTCGCGCCGCGTCGCCTCCCGCGGGCTCACCGCCGCCACCACCCCGAAGTGCCGGCCGCTCGACCCGATGGCGCGGGCATAGTCGGCGCGATGAATGATGGTCAGACAGTTCTTCGCCCCGATGTTGTGGGCCTGCAGGCAGGTCATCACGTTGTCCTCGTCGCTGTCCCCGGTTGCCACGAAGAAGTCCGCCTCGCCGACCTGCTCCTCTTCCAATTCCGCCACCACCGTGGCATCGGCGTTGATGACGGTGGTCTCGCCAAGACGCGCGGTGAGTTCCCGGCAAATCCCGGGGTTCTTTTCAAAGACGCGCACCTTGCAGTCCCAGCTTTCCAGCATCTGTGCCAGCGCGAACCCGTACTCGCCCCCGCCGAAAATCACCACCCGCAAACCCTCCCGCCGCCCGCGGCTCCCCTGAATCCGCTCCCCCAGCGTCCGCAGCCGCCGCGGCTCCCCGAAGATCGTCACTACGTCCCCCGCTTCCAAAACCGACGAGGCGTCCGGCACGTAGCTCTCGCCGTCCCGCGTGACGGCCGCCAGACGTGTCCGCTCCGGCACCTTCAACTCCCGCAGCGACTTCCCGAGCACGTCGCTCTTCCCGCTTACCCGCACCTGCTGCAGTTCAATCTTCCCCCGTGCCAGCTCCTCCACCACCAACGACTCCGGATTCCGGATGAACTTCGCCAGTTCGATGGCCGTGAGACGTTCCGAGCTGAAGATGTGGTCGATCCCGAAATGTCCCCGGAAATCGAAAAGCCACTCTTCCCGCTGCAGTCCCGGATGCACCCGGCTCACCACCGTCGCCACCCCCATCGCCTTCGCCATCGAGGCGCTCATCAGGTTCACCGTGTTCTCGCTCGTCAGCGCCAGAAACAACTCGCATTCCCCGATGTTCGCCTCCGCAAGGGCATGCACGCTGCTCCCGTCGGCACAGATCACCTTCGCGTCGATGCCCCGCTCGAGATCCTTCGCCAGCCGCATGCTCCGCTCGATCACCGCTATGCTCTGCGCCTCCCGGGAGAGTTCGGTGGCCAGATAACGTCCAATCTCTCCTGCCCCAACAATAATGATGTGCATAAGAGCAGCGCCGGAGCGCCCCGCCATTCTCCCCCGCTCCCCCCGTCATGCCAGAAAAAACGCCCGACGCCCGAAACGCGGGAGGTTCCGGCTCCCCGGCGGTTTGCTTCCCAAAAGAAACCTCGGCTTCCCGGTTGCCGGCAGGCGGCGGGCGTGTCATGAAAACAAACACGCCGAGCCGCCCGAACAGGGGCGCCATCTCCGCATACCAGGCGTCGTCGCCGCCGGCAACCTTCAGCCCGGCCACCCCCGGAACAGCCGCGGCAAGGCGGGCGATGCCGGCCGGGGCAAACCGGCGCCTGGCGTGCGGCGGATTGTGGATGACCAGCCTCAGGGCACAGGAAAGGGATCGTTCCGGAAGCGCTCGTATTGGTCGCGCAGGCCGACGCCGCCTTCGGACTGGGCGGAGCCGCCGTGGTAGGACTGGGTGAGGGCGCGGCGGGACCACTCGACGGCCTTGGCGCGGTCGCGTTTGGCGAACCAGACTTCGGCCATGGTGTCGAGGTAGGCGGCCTGGCGGGGGCGCATGTCGACGGCGGCGCGAATGAGCTCATGG